>JAEWLZ010000283.1 GCA_023457295.1 Cyanobacteria bacterium OH_PDB_112 | reverse complement strand
CCAAACAACAGATGGTCCACCCCGATGCTGCGGAGGCATACCGCGTCACCGTCACGCTGGATGCGCCCGCGGGCGAGCTCCGCTTTGAGGATAACGGCATCGGCATGACCGAGGACGAGGTGCGCCGCTACATCAACCAGGTCGCCTTCTCCGGCGCCGAAGAGTTCCTCAAGAACTACGAGGGCGAAAACAAGGGCGGCATCATCGGGCACTTCGGCCTGGGCTTCTATTCGGCGTTTATGGTGGCGCAGAAGGTGACCATCCAAACCTTGAGCGGCAGCGAGGGCGCGGCTCCCGTGTGCTGGGAGAGCGAGGATGGCATGAAGTACAAAATCAGCGAGGGCGAGCGCACCACGCGCGGCACCACCATCACCCTCAAGCTCGCCGACGATGCACGCGAGTTTCTGGAGGATTCCCGGGTACGCGACACCCTGAACCGCTATTGCGCGTTCATGGCGCAGCCAGTGTACCTGGAAGTGCGCAAGGCCGAAACGCCCGCAGCACCCGATGCGGATGCCGCCCAGGCGGCCGAACCGGCGGAACCCAAAGCGCCCGAAGCCGTGCATATCAACGACTTGCCCGCCCTGTGGCTCAAGCAGCCCAAGGATTGCACGCCCGAGGAGTACCGCGAGTTCTACAAGCGCGTGTTCCATGTGTACGATGAGCCGCTGTTTTACGTGCACCTGAATGTGGATTACCCCTTCAACCTCAAGGGTATCCTCTATTTCCCCAAGCTCACCAACGATTTTGGCACCCGCGAAGGCGAAATCAAGCTGTTCAGCGGGCAGGTGTTCGTGGCCAACAACATCAAGGAGGTCATCCCGGATTTCCTGATGCTGCTCAAGGGCGTGATCGATTGCCCCGACCTGCCCCTCAACGTCAGCCGCAGCTTCCTGCAAAACGATGGCTATGTGAAAAAGCTCTCCGCCTACATCACCCGCAAGGTGGCGGATCGGCTGGCCAGCCTGTTTGGCAGCGAGCGCGAAACCTACGAGAAATACTGGGATGATATCCACCCGTTTGTGAAGTACGGCTGCGTGCGGGACGCAAAGTTCTTCGATCAGGTGAAGGATACGCTGCTGTACAAGACCACCGCCGGGGCGCACCTGACGCTGAGCGAGTACCTCAGCCGCAACGAGGGCAAGCTGGGCAAGAAGGTGATCTACACCAGCGACCCGATGCGTCAGGCGGCTTCCATCGCGCTGTACACCCAAAAGGAGATCGACGTGGTGGTGCTGGATGCGTTGATCGACCTGAACTTTGTGAGCTTCATTGAATACTCCGCGGGCGTGGAGGGCTTGCGTTTCGTGCGCGTGGATGCGGACGCCGATACCTTCACCCAGGCCGAGGAAACGGCCGACGAAGCCGCCAAACTGGCGCGCGAGGCCGATGAAGCCGCCCTGCGCACCCTGTTTACGCAGGCCAGCGGCAACGAAACCTTGCAGGTGAAGCTGCAAACCCTCACCGACGAGGGTACCCCCGCGCTGCTGGTGCAGGATGAGCAAGGGCGCCGCTTCAGCGATATGAGCAAAATCTACGGGCAGGATTTCCGCATGCCCGAAACGCACACGCTGGTGCTCAACCGCGCCAATGCCATTGTGCAAAAGCTGATGGCCGAGCCCACGGGCGAGCGGCAGACGCTGATCGCCGCCCAGCTGTATGATCTGGCGCGCATGAGCACGCGCCCGCTGGAAAAAGAGGAGATCACGGCCTTCCTCAAGCGCAGCAACCAACTGCTGGGCATGCTGGCGTAACGCGCCCGCACAAAGCGCAGGCGCCGCCGGGAACGTTTCTCCCGGCGGCGCCTGTTCTCGCCTCCTTCATGCAGGGGCCGCGGGCGCGAACCCGCACGCAAACGAAAACTCCACGCGCCTGAAGGCGGTGGAGCGTACCTGACCCGAGTTAGTCATCTCTTTCCCACTCGGAAAGATTGTCCTGTATGGTGGAGAGAATCTCCTTGAGCGCCGAGCGCTGCTGCGTACTCAATCCCTTGGGCATGGGGCCGATGACACTGTTATTCATGCTGCCTGCCAGCAGGTAATCCAAGCTCACATCCAGCACATTGGCGATGGAAACCAGCGTTTCCAAGCTCGCCTTGCGCGTGCCGCGCTCCACGTGACCCACGAAGGAGGTTGACACGTTCACGCGTTCCGCCAGCGCTTCCTGCGTCCAGCCCCGCTGCGTTCGCTGTTTGCGAATCCTGCGACCCAGATCGACATAATCCATAACCTCAACCCCACTGTGTCTAGTCGTCACGACGTTCCTTTGATGATACAAAGGAACACTATACAATATAGCGGATGGAGCGCCATTTGAAAAGTGTCTAGAAGACGTTTTAGTTGCCTGTGTTCCGAAATCCATATTCTGTAAGCTTTTCTCCCTCCCTTCGCCCGCAAACCTTTGCCGGGAAATAAAATTTGCAAAACTGGTGTACAAACCTTGCGCATCATGCTATAATACAGGCGTTGACCCAGCCGAGGTATGAGGTTTAGGTTGCTCCTCCTTCGTTCATCTATGTCCGAATGATTGGAAGCCCAATACCCAAATCACTGGAGAGTCTGGGACACAGATTAACTATTGGAGGGAAACCATCATGTATCAAGACAAAACCCTGACCTGCCGCGACTGTGGCGCTGAGTTCGTGTTCTCCGCTAGCGAGCAGCAGTTCTTCGCCGACAAGGGCTTCCAGAACGAGCCCAGCCGCTGCCCCAGCTGCCGCGCTTCTCGCCGTGCCACCCAGAACCCCGGCCGTGGCGAGCGCCAGATGTACGAAGTGATCTGCGACGGCTGCGGCGCCACCACCCAGGTGCCTTTCCAGCCCCGTGGTGACCGTCCCGTGTACTGCCGCGATTGCTATGATCGCAACCGTCAGGGCGGCCAGTACTAAGGCCTGAAACGGCTTGCCGTTTCCAAGGGCGCTTCCTCGCAAGAGGGGGCGCCCTTTTTGCGAGCGCTGCATGCCCGTTTTGGCCGGAGCCACCGCCTTGGCCGCGCGGTTGTGCGCTTTCGCACTGCGCAACCGTCGCGCATGGGCTTGTCAAACCCCGGCAGGCCGCTATCGTTGCGCCGTGCGGCTGCCCAATCGTGGGCGATGGCCTTCCGGGGGCACCGTCACGCGCACGCGGTGAGCGCTGGCGCTGCGGCGTTGGCTGCGCGCTCCGCGCCGGATGCCATGCGCGGGATGCGTCTCCCCAAAACCTCGCTGGCGCTGCATTTGCACCCCACAACCCTTTCCCGGGGCACAAGAACCCATCCGACAGTGTGGGTGCCTCGGCCGCGAGAGCGGCAGGCATCTATCGGATGGGTCCAATGGGCTTTCAGCACAGCCACCA
>JAEWLZ010000282.1 GCA_023457295.1 Cyanobacteria bacterium OH_PDB_112 | reverse complement strand
AAAAGGCCGCCAAAGCGACCCACGCTGGCCTGAATTACGAGGCGGCGGTGTGCGGCGCGATTCCCATCATCCATTCGCTGGAAGAGAGCCTGCAGGCCAACCGCATTGACAAAATCTACGGCATTGTGAATGGCACCACCAACTATATTCTCACGCGCATGAGCAAGAATGCCGAGGATTATGCCGTGGTACTCAAGGACGCGCAGCGCCTGGGGTTGGCCGAGCCCGACCCCGCGGCGGATGTGGAAGGGCTGGATGCCGCGTATAAGCTGAGCATCCTCTCCTCGCTGGCGTTTCATGGGCGCGTGCCTTTTGAGGATGTGTACGTGGAAGGCATCACCCATGTGAGCGCGGAGGACATCCGCTGTGGGCAGGAGCTGGGCTATACGCTCAAGCTGCTGGCCATCGCCAAGCGGGATGGAATGAGCGTGGAAACCCGCGTACACCCGACCTTCATCCGCAGCGATCACCCGCTGGCTAACGTGTCGGGCTCGTTCAACGCGGTATACCTGCATGGCCATGCCTGCAAGGAAATGATGTTTTTGGGGCGCGGCGCGGGCGATATGCCTACGGCCAGCGCCATCGTCAGCGATCTGGAGCGCGCCGCGTCCGCCTGCCAGCACCGCTATCCTACGTTTGACTTTGACCACGAGCGCACCCCGGAGATGACGTTGCACAACAACACCGACTGGCAATGTCCCTTCTACATCCGCATGTTGGCCAAGGACGAGCCGGGCGTGCTCAGCCGCATTGCCAAATGCTTTGCCGATGAGGGCGTGAGCATTGCGGCCATGCAGCAAAAGGGAGAGCGCCAGCGGGGTCAGGTGACGGTGGTGTTTATCACCCACGCTGCGGGAGAAAAGGCGATGCAGCGGGCGGTGAATGCGCTCAATCAGGACATTGCCACGCTGGAGAGCATTATCCGCGTGGAACACGAGTAAACAGCGCGGTTCGGGAGGTGCGCTCTTTGCCATGGCGGAGGGGCGCTTTTCATCGGGCAGGGGTCATGGTATAATAGCCTGTAACCCGAAATCGACGCAAAGGAGCGAACCATGCAACAGATTCTTCTTTCCCTCGCCGTCGCGGTGGTCGGCTACCTGCTGGGGTGCATCTCCACGGGCATTCTGGTCAGCAAGCGGGAGGGCGTGAACATCCGCACTGTGGGCAGCCACAACACGGGCGCAAGCAACGTGTTGCGCGTGCTCGGCCTCAAAAAGGGGCTGATCACCTTTCTGGGCGATTTCCTCAAAGCGACGCTCGCCTGCTGGATTGGCAGCCTGCTGCTGCCAGGCGCCACGTTTGGTGTGCAAGGCTTTGGGATGATGCTGGGCGGTTTCTTCGCTGTGCTGGGGCATAACTGGCCGGTTTTCTTCGGTTTTCAGGGGGGAAAGGGTGTGGCGTGCTCTGCCGCGGTCATCTTCTTTGTGAATCAGCCGTGGGGGATCATCGCCATTGTGGTTTGCGTGGCGCTGATCGCCGCCACGCGCTTCATCAGCATTGGCAGCATGACGATGCTTTTGGTGTACATGGTGCTCATGTGCGCGACGCACTGGGGGCAGTGGGTGACATGCCTGTTCACGCTGGCGCTGTTTGTGCTGGTGGTGGTGCGGCATCGGGAGAACATCAAGCGGCTGCTTGCGGGCACCGAGAACAAAATCGGCCACAAGGCCAAGCCGGAGAGCGCCGCAAGCGAACCCGGTTCGGACGCCTGAGAAGACCATATGAAAAAAGAACCGTCGCCGACAGCTGTCGACGGCGGTTTTGTGCATGTTGGGGATGGCGCGGCTCCGTGCCGTCAGGTAAATCAGAGAATCAGCATGCAATCCCCAAACGAGAAGAAACGGTATTGCTCTGCCACGGCCAGCTCGTAAATCCGCAGCGCCTCCTCGCGCCCCATCAGCGCGGAAACGAGCATCAGCAACGTGCTCTGGGGCAGGTGAAAGTTGGTGATCAGCGCATCCACGGCCCGGTAGCGGTACCCGGGGGTGATGAAAATGCCCGTGTCCCCGCTGCCGGGAAGAACCAGCCCCGATTCGTCGGCGACGGTTTCCAGCGTGCGCACGCTGGTGGTGCCCACGCACACGCAGCGATGCCCGCCCGCGCGCGCCGCGTTGATCGCCTGCGCTGCTTCCGGGCTGACCTGGTAATGCTCCACGTGCATCACGTGCTGGGCGACATCCTCCGCCTTTACGGGGCGAAACGTGCCTAGCCCAACATGCAAAAGCACAGGTACCACCTGCACGCCCATTTCGCGGATGCGGGCGAGCAGCTGCGGGGTGAAGTGCAACCCTGCGGTGGGCGCGGCGGCGCTGCCTTCCTCGCGGGCATACACGGTCTGGTAGCGGGTCTGATCCGCCAGGTGCTCGTGAATGTAGGGAGGAAGGGGCATTTGCCCCAGCTGATCCAGCAGCGTTTCAAACACGCCGCGGTAGTGGAAGCGCACCCGCCGCCCGCCGTTTGGCAAGGTTTCCAGCATTTCGGCGCGCAACAGGCCGCCGCCAAAGCTGCAAAAAACGCCGGGCAGCAGCCTGCGACCGGGGCGCACCAGCGCCTCCCACACGTCCTTGCTTTCCCGCTTGAGCAAGAGCACCTCTACCGGGACGCCCGTGCCCTCCTTTTCGCCCAGCAGGCGCGCGGGGATCACCTTGGTTTCGTTGAGCACCAACGCGTCGCCGGGGTGCAAAAATTGGGGAAGATCATAGAAATGCAGGTGCTGCACGCTGCGGTCGGCACGGTTATACACGAGCATGCGGCTGTGGTCGCGGGGTTCAGCTGGCGTCTGGGCGATCAGAGATTCCGGCAGCGTGTAATCAAAATCGCTTGTTTTCAAAAGGTTGCGCTCCTGTCAGAATTTCATTTGTTCGGGATCCTCCGGCGCAGAGGTTAGCGGCTTGCGCCCCAGATGCTCGTAGGCGGCGGGCGTCACCAGCCTCCCCCGCGGCGTGCGCACCAGAAAGCCCAACTGCATCAGGTAAGGTTCGTACACATCTTCAATGGTGGTGGCGTCCTCGCCAGTCATGGCGCTGAGCGTTTCCAGCCCAACCGGCCCACCGGCGAACTTATCCATCATGGTGGAAAGCATCGTGCGATCCACACGATCCAGCCCCAATGCGTCCACATCCAGCAGCAGCAGCGCCTGCCGGGCGATCTCGCAGGTGATGCAGCCATCCGCGCGAATTTGGGCATAATCCCGCACGCGGCGCAGCATGCGGTTGGCGATGCGCGGGGTGCCACGGCTGCGCCCGGCAATTTCCAGAATGCCCGATTCGTCCGCCATCACGCGCAAAATTTCGGCATTGCGCCGTAGAATGGTGGCCAGCTCCTGCGCGCTGTACATCTCCAGCCGAAAGAGCAGCCCGAAGCGATCCCGCAGCGGCGCAGACAGCAGCCCCGCGCGCGTGGTAGCGCCCACCAGCGTGAAGTGGGGAAGATCCAGGCGGATGCTGCGCGCCGTCGGCCCCTTGCCAATCATGATATCCAGCGCGTAATCCTCCATGGCGGGGTAGAGCACCTCTTCCACCGAGCGGCTCAGGCGATGAATTTCGTCGATGAAGAGCACATCCCCATGGCTCAAATTGGTCAGAATGCTTGCCAGATCGCCGGGACGCTCAATGGCGGGGCCGCTGGTGATGCGGATGTTCTGCCCCATTTCGGAGGCGATGATGCCCGCAAGCGTGGTTTTGCCAAGCCCCGGCGGGCCGTACAGCAGCAGGTGATCCAGCGACTCGTGGCGTTTGAGCGCGGCCTCAATGGAAATGCGCA
>JAEWLZ010000281.1 GCA_023457295.1 Cyanobacteria bacterium OH_PDB_112 | reverse complement strand
GATGTATTTGGAGTAGTAAAAAACTTTTGGAAGGGTGGAATTAATGTAATTACAAATGATAGGCATAAATCAGAAAAAAATATAATTTACACAATAGAAAACTTCAACGATAGTTTATTTGAGAATGGTGTTGATGAAGATGATGTTAGATATGGCAAATTATACAAAAATGGTGATTTAATCCACGCTAAAATTTATTCTATATCTACTAAATTAGACGAACAATATGAAAAGCTAGCTCTCCGTTTATGTAAAGTATCAAAGAATATATTTGATAAATCAGGTAAACTATTTGAATCAAAAAAAGAACAATGCATTAAAGGAACTGTCTTGAAATTAGCTTCGCTAGGTCTTGACTTTGGTATTTCTGACCATGTTATAGATAATATAGCTAATTCTAAAAATTTAGATTTAATAAGCAATATTTCAGATAATACTTTTTTAGATAATTTAGAACTGCATTCTTTTGATAAACTAGATTTAGACGGACTAGATTTAAATGATATCAAGTAATTAAAAGATTATATCTTAGATTTTACTGGATTCTTATTTTAGCTAATACAATTTAATCAAACTTTCCATTCCAAAAATTCCTTAAAATTTCAGTTAAAGGTTTGTCTTGATCTGAGTATTCTGAGATTCTAAGTCTTTTAGAACTCCAAAAATATAATTTTTCATAAGGTGTATCCTTAAAAGGATTTCTCACCGGCATTAATGTGTTTTTATCCAAATTATTTGAAATGACTCGAGACATATCACATGCTACAGCGTCCAGTGGATTTGTTAGAGCATAATCACAAATTTTAGACACTTTTAAACCATATTTTCGTCTGTATTCTGCGATTTTCCCCATATCTTCCGTAGTTGTTTCGATTTTCTCCGCTAAAACTTTCCCTCCAAGCTTATCTAACAATCTCTCCTCGTGGAATACATGAGAAAATTCATGCAAAAAAATATCCAAAAATAAATTTGTTGCAGATTTTCCTGTCACATGATTAATATCAGCTATTGAGTTTATGTTATTCCAATCATAAAGCCAACTGTATTGAGGTGAACAATCTTGTTTAGCTTTTGCAAAATTATTAAAGAATATAACCCTCGAAGGGGTTATTTCTTTCGAGCCGACATGTAGTTCTGTTGGTTGTAAATTGCAAAAACCAGGTATATTTGGGCTATCAATATTTAATTTTGAGAAATCTTCCAAAAATATTCCCTTAGGTAAAGGGAAGTTTATGCCAAAATGCTGCTTCAATTCTCCGGAAATTTCTGCAACTTTATAACAACACCAGGCTACAACCTTATTTTCTTTAAAATCAACGGGTACGCCTTTCTTTGAAAATTTTTCCGATATTTCAAGAATATCCGCTTGTTGAATCTCGTGCATCATTTTGGGTGTTAAACCAGCCCCAAAAGTTGTTTTTTGTTTTTGGGGTTGAGAATTTTCATATTCCTGTGATGCAAATATTATTTTCAATTAACTTTCCTTATTATAAGTTAATTGATACAAAACTGAAAGTTAATATTTTTGTTAAAACACTCAATTTTTTGTAAATATTTATTAATAATTTAGATAAAAATAGTAATTATTTTTTACCATTATGTTTTTATTCAAGCAAGAGAAAGGTGTGTATGGACGTTAGAAACATAACAAATTCTCGAATGATTCAATTCAAGCAGAATCCCACTGGTAATTCTGCTATTTCTGGTCCTGTTCCAAATTCTAATGAATATCATTCTGTTCCACTTGAAGTTTCTAAAGCTTACGTTACACCTCAAATAAAACCGCCTTTCAGGGAAATTCAAACTCTTAAATTGCCGTATTTGGGTGAAGGTAAAGTTTATGAATTATCAAATGGTCATAAAATTATTCTTGTTCCAAAGATGGGACAGACAGTCATACACACCTATGTTGGAGTAGGCGAGGTTAATGAACCTCCAAGCCTAAAAGGAGCAAGCCATTTGTTGGAACACTTGGTAGCTGGTTATTGTTCACTGCCAAAAACCTCGGAAATCAAGAAAAATTTATCTGAAATCGGTGCAAGTTGCAATGCACGTAACGACAAAAACTTTACAGGATATTATATAGAAGCTTCGATCACAAATCCTGACGAATTTGAAAAAATGATAAAACTTCAATCTGAAATGATACAAAATAAAAATTTTGCAGATGAAGATATTGTAAATGAAGCAAATATAATCACAAAAGAATTGGATTCAAGAGGCAGGCTCACCTCTAATTATTTACTTGCAAATGAAATTACTACACAAAATTTACTTGGACTGAACAATTCTAATGATATTACACTTCAAAAACCTTCAAATATAAACAAAGAAGATTTATTAAATTATTACAACACGTTCTATAGACCTGATAACATGGTTACTACTATTGTTGGACCAATTGATGAAAATTCAATAAAAATTATTGCTAAATATTTTAATTACCAATCAAAACAGTCACAATCGCCTCAAAATAATACTCAAATACAAAATTCAAAGATTAATCAAATCCAAAAAGCAATCCGCAAAGATATTCAGAGCTTGGATAAAAATGAAAATATGGCGTATGTGAATATGACTGTCATTGGTCCTGAAAATAACGATGACAAAGAAATTGCGCTTGTGACAACATTACGTTTTATAGTTAATCAAAGAATTGAAAAAAATAATTTAAATCAGGAATACAGTTCTATACCTTTACATTTTTCTCAAGATACTATCTCTTCTAATAAAACTGCCCCTTCAATATTACGATTGCGCGGCAATATTTCTGATAGTAAAATTGAAGATAATTTACAGTCCATTCATTCAATTTTTGAAGACTTAAAACAAAATCCTGTTCCTGAAGAGGAGTTAAAGAATATCAAACAAAATATCAAATCTGACTGGTCGTACTTTGCTGAAGACTCATTTCAACTATCTAGTATTTTATCTGAAAAAGCTTTGTTATCACAAAATATAGATAAATCTAAAGAATTTACAATGATTAATTCAATTACTCCTGAAGATATTCAAAAAACTGCTCAAAAATATCTTGATATAAATAAATCCTTAACAGTAATTATTCATCCTCAAAAAATCGGCGAAAACCAAAAGGCAAAAGATGTTTCTTTTAAAGGAAATGGCAACCAAATAAATAGTGAGGATATTAAAGAATACATTCTTCCAAATAACCTCAGAGTAGTAATTGATTCAAGACAAGGAATCGCAAGAAGTACGGTAAGATTTGATTTGTTGTCAGAGAAAAATCTTACACCTTCTGAAAACACAGCATTTACAATGCTAAGACTTATTGGATCTGAAGAAAAAAAGAAAAAACTCGACCAAGACGATATTTCTTTGACAATAGATGGTAATCCTCAAGAAGTTATCGCTATTTTAAATGGTGATGCAGATAAAACAACGCAAATGTTGAATTACGCTACTGATATTTTATTAAATCCTGATTTTTCTAGTCCGAAATTCTATACAACAAAACTTATGATTGATAGGGCGATGTCTAATCCAAATCAAACACTAAACGAAAAAATTGATACAGAAATATCAGGCGATAGCCCTTATTATTTAAATATGGGAAGTAATCCTGATATGAAACTTGATGATGTAAAAGATTTCCATAGACAAATATTGCAGAATGCTCAAGGAGTGGTGGTTATAACTATCCCAAAAGAAAATTTAAAAGATGTTCAAGATGAAATATTTAAAAAGTTAAATAAAGTCCCTAATTTGAAACCATATAATTATGGTAATATTTCTGCCAAATCAAATTCCCATCCTTTAGCTGGGACAAAAATATTTTTAGAGCCAAAAAACGATAGTCAAATTGAAATAAATAAAATATTTAAAATTATTGACAGCGATAATATAAATGATGCAGCCGGCCTGTCAATTTTAAATCTCATTTTGGGTGGGAATGAAAAATCGAAATTATATCAACAGTTAAGATATAAAGATAAAATAGCATATGATGCCTATTCTGAAATAAGTTATTTGCAAGACCATACTAACAAATTGACTTTATCAACAAAAGTATCAGCTGAATCAAGTGGCAAAAATATCAAAACAGTTATCACTGATTTTGATAAAACAATTGATGAATTGGCAGAAAAGCCATTGACTCAAGAAGAACTGGATTCTGCTAAACGCTTATTGCAAAAAGGCTTATTATCAACACTTGAAAAATCATCCACAAGAAATGATCGTATTGCAGGAGGCTATAAGTCTTCGTATGGAATCAATTATGATAAATCTTTATCTGAGGCTATTGATAATGTAACTGTGGAAGATATTCAAAAACTAGCAAAAAAATATCTCAAACAACCATATTTGATGACGGCATCTGGAAATAAAGAGGCTATTGAAGCCAATAAGGATTATTTTGCTAGGTTTGGTAATGTGGAAATACTACAGAGCTAACTAAAATTTCATAGTGCTGCGATTGCTCTGCAAATTCATCTTTCATAACAAGGAGCTTCTTTTATCAGTGCTAGTCATTTTTTAAAATCCGCAGGTGGTTTATAATAAATGATCCAGAAAATCCCCTAGATGTCCTAATATATCATCGGTATGATCTGTTATATCAATGGAATCTATATCAGGCGTTTCAGGTAACTCGAAATCTTTTAAATCTGGCATATCTTGGCCATCTGTTATTTGTAAATCATCCCCATCAGGAGTTAGTCCATCTCCATGTTGAGCACGCTCTCCCCCAAAGTTTGTAGTTTCATCTAAGAATGTGTCTTCATGGTGTGATAGTGCTTTTCTTTCCGCTGACTCCAAAACTGATATAGGGGCATTTCTATCGGGAACAGATATCGGATGATCAGGATGTTTTCTATTATATTCTTCAACAAGTGCAATAACATGGGCAGGATAATCCCCCCATCTAGACTTTGCTATTTTAGGTTTCTTGCTGACTGGAAGTTCTTTACCATCTTTCCATAGCATTCGGGTGGAACTTCCTATAATTTCTAAGACCTCACTTAAAAATCTTTTGGTTTTACTCATCCCTTCACCTAAAGGCTTTACAAAAACATCTCCATGTCCAG
Organism: Cyanobacteria bacterium OH_PDB_112; assembly: GCA_023457295.1. Lineage (GTDB taxonomy): Bacteria > Cyanobacteriota > Vampirovibrionia > Gastranaerophilales > CAJFVJ01 > JAEWLZ01. The sequence goes on along the minus strand of JAEWLZ010000281.1, from coordinate 5,367 downwards.
CAAAATTGATGTTTTGCTGATTTTTTGGTATTGCATTGCTTGATTTAATAGTATTATTAATCTTTGTCTCATTTAAATTAATTTTTGGAAATTGCGTATCTAATAATGTAATACTCATATAATATCCCCTTCTGGGCTCGATAATTCATATAATTAATTCTAAAATGATGAAAATAAAATATTTTATTATTGTAGTAAAATATTTACAAAATTTTATATTTCAATTTATATTTTTTTATAAATCATTTGTATACTGAAAACATTTGTTTTAAAGAATTTTCAATTATTTTAATCAACAATTTGAGGTATCCTTACTATCTGTCTTGTTTTTAGATATATTAAATTACTACTTATTATAATGGTTATTATGTAAAATCTCATTTTTGAGATTTTGGGTAAGGCTTTTGAGGTAGGACGGATTTTTATTTCCGTGCATCAGATTGTACAAAAGATGATTTTCGATTTTCGAAAATTTGGTCAACTCGAGAAGTTTACAAAAATTCCGATTTTCGGAAATTTTTTGCAGGGTGGTTGTGGGGACAAAAAATTTCTGAAGAATTAAAATCCCATGGCTACTTTTTTGCATAGCCTAATTGTAAAACAAATTTTAATATTCATCACCAAGACCTTTGTCTAGAAAATCCCCTAAGAATATCGCTTCAGAAGAAAACGATAACATATGAACACAAATATTCCAACAAAGTCCATTTATGGTAAAATCGTCATTAAAATAAGAAGTTTGAATGCAAGGAACAACAAAAATGGTTGATAATTATACGATTGATGATTTGCTAAAATCACCATTCGAAAAAATTAAAAGATTAAGTGAAGATGGATATGAGTTTTGGTCAGCCAGAGACTTGTCTGCTTTACTCGAATATTCGGAATATAGAAAATTTAAAAACGTTATAGAAAAAGCTGAAGAGTCTTGTAAAAACATTACCGAAGATGTTCTTGACCATTTCGCCCACATGGGCGATATGGTCGAAATCGGTTCTGGAGCAAAAAGAGAGATTGAAGATGTCAGGCTTTCTAGATTTGCCTGCTATTTAATTATTCAAAATGCTGATCCAAGCAAAAAAATAGTTGCTCTCGGTCAGGCATATTTTGCAGTAAAGACAAGACAAAAAGAACTTATTGAAATTGAAAAAAAGAAACTTATAGAATCTGAAGAAAATCAAAAAAGACTGTTTCTTAGAGAAGAAATGAAAAACCACAATAAGCATTTAGCTGAAGCAGCCAGTAATGCTGGCGTTAAAGATCCTTTGGATTACGCTATTTTTCAAGATTATGGGTGCAAAGGACTTTATGGCGGGCTGGGAAGAAAGGACATTCATATCAAAAAAGGATTAAAGAAAAGCCAACAAATTTTAGATCACATGGGGAGTACAGAATTGGCGGCAAATTTGTTCCGAGCAACACAAACTGAAGAAAAATTAAGACGAGAAAATATCCGAGGAAAAGAAAAAGCAAATCAAACACACTATGAAGTTGGTCAAAAAGTGCGACAAACTATTAAAGAGTTGGGCGGAACGATGCCGGAAAACCTCCCAGCTGCCGAATCAATTAAGAAAATTGAGTGTGAAGAACGTAAAAAACTCGAAGATAAAAATAATTAATACCAATTATAGGGCTTATAACCATCCACGACTTCTTTTTCGTCCTTAAAAGAAGGGTCTATTTCGTCTGCGTGATTTAAGGCAAAGCTTTTCCATTCCTCGAAATCTAACATTTTAACCTTATTATTATTAAATGCTTTTTCTTTGGAATATACATATTCTCGGATATTTTTGGCAAATATGATTCCATACATTGTTATTAAATTTAGTACCTATTTTGTTTAGCAAAGGGCGAATAATCGGTAAACTTGCAAAAACTCTATTGTTACTAAAATATGAATAAATGATTCCCATAATTAATGCAATTGCAGATACCCAGAAAATTTCAAAATAATCACAAGAGGTATTATTTTCTGCCAGTAGGTTAACTAAAAAGCATATGTTTTTACCGGGAAAGCAAGGTAATTGAATAATTGACCAGTATATAGAATATGCAAAAAGACTGGCTATAAATGAGTCTATAAAAAATACTTAAATTCTCTTTTAGGTTTAAATGTGAAAAGTTCTACTATATATGAGAATATAATTCCCAGCAAAAAGAGTAATAATAATTTCATAGTGAATCCAGACACTTTATCCATAAAAAACCTATAATTCTGATAAACTTCATTATATAGTTGTTTGAGATCTATATCAATATATTGAAAATAAATTTACAAACTTTATTTTTATCTAAATTATTGTTTGAATATATTAAGTAATAATTTATAATAAAATAATCCACTAAGTTATTAAAAACTTAGCAGGAACAAGCCCTCTCCTTGCTAAGCTAGTTAATAGAGGGCCATGAGGATAGGACGTTATGTCAAATCAACATGTAACACCACACCCTGATGGTGGATGGCAGGTAAAACCTGCTGGTGGGCAAAGAGCTTCGGGTCGTTATGGTACTCAAGCAGAAGCAATTGATGCTGCGAGAGAACATGCGCAAAACCAAGGTTCTGAGCTTATAATCCATGGGAAAAATGGTCAGATAAGAGCAAGAGACTCTTATGGAAACGACCTATATCCTCCAGAGGGTTAAGTTGGGGACGGGAGGTTGGCTATTAGCTAGCCTCTTTTTTAATCTACTCAGCGGGGTAGTGAAAACCCAAAAAGAGAATTCTGCGTAAAAACCTCCAAAATTTCTCCAAAAGAGAGATTCTCTACCCTGTATGCAATCCGCCAAAGCCCGCACAGTGCGCGAAAAATCTGCAAAAACAAAAAGCACACTCTTAAAGTGTGCTTTTTATGGTGGTTCATAAGAGACTCGAAATAGAGAACTTCTACCCCATTTTATCATCGTGAGTCAAGTATAGCTTCTGTTTGCGGTAACATCAACTGTTTTGCCCCTTTTTAACACATATCTTATCTGGAAAATAATTTTGTTTTGAAACACTTCAAACTTTAATAATTTATATCATACAGAGATGGATATAAGAAATATGACAAATTGTTCGTTTTGTTTTAGTATAATGTTTTCAAAATAAAATGAGATGCAAATGACAAATCTTACATACAAAGGTGGGAATTTTATTATTCAAGATGACGGGCAAAAGGGCTTGGAAGCCACTTACCTGAATTTTTTTGCACAAACGTCGGAAGGGGAAAAATGGCTTAATAAAAACTGTATAACAAATATAATATCAGGAGAAAGCCCCGACTTTATACTTGAAACATCTACTGGGGAAAACATCGGATTAGAAATAACAAATCTAATTATTAAAACAGACAAATTTCATGCCACTTCAACATTGCAGACCATCGCCAGCCAAGTTTGTCAGCATTTCAAAAGAGAGAAGGGTATAGCATTAACTTTAATCATAGATATTTATGATGAGAGAAAATTTAGTCTGAATTGGAAAGACCATCTAAGCTATCATTATAATCCCGGTTTTAATAGTTTGGATGTATCAAAAAAGAAAATAAAAGACACTATTATAGCGACTATTTCTAAAGAAGATCTTTCTATGTTGGGGCATAAAAAAGAATGGATAGATATTCCTCCACATAAATTTATTGTTACCTATAGTAGAATGCATGAACCACATATTTCATATCATGTTAATAATGAGGGAATGTGCAAAGACGACCCTTTTGACGAGCTTCAGGAAGCAATTAATAGAAAAAATGAAAAATACACCACATATAAAACAAAATGTGATGAATGCTATCTTTTAGTGGTTTCAGATGGCAGTAGTCTTGGGAGTTTTGCCAATTTCTCGAATAATGTAAATTTTCACAAATTCTTATCCTCATTTAAAAATGTCTATTTGCTTGACCTGGATAGGAGCGATGTAAAAAGTATCAAATTAAAGATATTCGTTAGCCAGTAAAATAGCCCTACCCAACGGGGTACTGAAAAGTCAAAAAGAGAATTTCAAGTTTTTTTAGCTGAAAAAATGAGAGAATATTCTCTCTGTAATTCTTTTGCTGAAAGTCTTTCGGCCGATGCCCGCACACAGCGAGCTTTTTTAAACTAAAAAGTCTCGAAACTCTTGCGCTGCAAGCTTTTCGAGACTTTGTGGTGGGCGTTGAGAGACTCGAACTCCCGACCCTCTCGGTGTAAACGAGACGCTCTACCAACTGAGCTAAACGCCCTCGTTCAGTATAAGTAAGATATCACGCTCAAAAACTGTCGTCAAGACTTTATTTTATGAATATCTTTTTCGGTTACTACTATATCGACAGGTTCATCCCATAAGTCTTTCGGCACTTCATCCAAAAATAATTCTGATACAACAGGTATAAGTCTTTTGCATTTTGGAGGGATATTCCTTAAGAACCTGTCATAAAAGCCAAGACCGTAACCTATCCTAAAGCCTCTTTTATCAGCGCAAAGTCCAGGGATTATAACTAAATCTATATTTTTTTTATCAGTTTTTTGACTGTCAATGCAAGGTTCAGGGATTTGCCATTTATTTTTAGAAAGTAAATCTCCTTTAGAATAAAAATAAACATCTATCTCGTCATCAACAACTTTTGGCAAAAGCCAGTTTTTCTTAACTTTATCAATTAATCCCAAGATATTTATTTCTGAGCCAAAAGGATAATATAACATTACATTTTTGGCATTTTGAAATTCTTTTGTCTGTTCAATATTTTTACAAATCAAGTCACTTATTTGAGAAGAATTTGCAATATTGCGAATGTTTTTAGCGTGTTTACGTAAAGATTCTTTATCCATGATATTAACCATCCTCTTATTTTTGGGTTTTTATTTTATACTCTATATTATAATAAAGTATTTTAGGAAGCTCAAATTTTGGGAAAAGATGAATTTTGTAAAAAATTGAAACAAGCCCGCCTTGATGCAAATTTAACACAGGGGGATGTAGCTAAAATTCTTTCCGTCCCTTCTTCGGCTATATCATTGATAGAATCAGGAGAGCGAAAGATAGATGTCTTTGAACTCTTTGAGTTACTTAAAATTTACAATAAAGATATAAGTTTTTTTATGGAAAAATTATCTCAACCTAAATTAAGACGTTGGTATGATAAAGACCCTGTTGTGTCTCAGGCTATATATCTAATGGAGCAAGCCCCGACTGACTTAAAAAAAGCCTCCGCCATGGGGGTTATAGGTTTTCTTCAAGAATTAAATAATGCGGACTAATCATCTTATCAATTGAATATATTTTATGTGGTTTTTATTATGTAAGGAACTTTAATGAAGGATTTTTATATGTCTTGTGAAGATTTAATCAACCCCGATTTTGAAAAACATGGTTATATTCAGATTTATACAGGGAATGGCAAAGGCAAAACG
>JAEWLZ010000280.1 GCA_023457295.1 Cyanobacteria bacterium OH_PDB_112 | reverse complement strand
TGAAAATTATTGCCAAAGAGTAATTTTGGAGCTGAAAATTCAATTTTTAAATTAACGGAATAACCGCCGTTTATTATATTTTTGATTAACGTTAATCGAGGTTTGTAAATCAATTCTTCAAAATCGGCTTTGTTGGGATTTTGAACACAACACATATAGCCTTTTTCAAGTTTGTAAAACGGAGGCTCAAATAAACCTTTTGCACTTGGGGTAAAGGCTTCATAATCAAGTATTTTAAATTTTTCTTGCGGTATAAGCAAAACGATTGTATCTAACATGCCTGTTGCCTTTTATTTCTTTGGTCAATTTCTATAAGGATTTCAAAAAATCGTACAATATTTTGAGCATCTTCCTGTATTTCGTTGTCGGAAAGATGCTCGCCATATAATTCTTTAAGTTTTTTGGTTAATTCATTGTCCATTTAAAATTTCCAAGCAAAAAAACAACGCAACACAAGTAACGGGGTAGTGCTGGGCTGCTCGCCACGCCTTTTATAGTTTAGTTATACGGGGATTAAATTTAGGGATTAAAAACCAAAGGATGCTTTTCTTAATTCCACTCTCTCATTATAAATCGTTTCACAAAAAATACAATAGACGAAGCTTACCCCTCCAAAATGCCTGTATTAACTGTATTTTTAAATCAGGTTTTGGGCTTGTATCGGGCTTCTTTGCGATTTCTATTTAATCGTGGCTTTTGAATTGTTTTTGTATTTTTATAGGAAATTTTAAAATATTTACCGTAAAAAACACTTCTAAAATAGTTGTATTAATTGTATTTTTAAATCGGGTTTTAGTATTGCAAAGAGGGGCTATGTTATTTCTATTTATTGAAGGATTTTTTAATCAAACCATTTTTTATAATATTTTTAATGAAAATATTATGATACATTGCTCAATCAGGGTGCAGCACTGTTGATGAAAAATTTAAACAATAACGTTAATATGGCTGTTGTCATTACTGTATAAATTTTATCAACGTGGGGCTACTATGAATTATCTTGATATTGAGACTATACAACTGTTTTTATATTTGCTTCATCATAAACCTGAAAAAAGTTATAGGGAATTCCATAATCTTTTAGAGCTTTCAAAATCTCCTGAAAAAATAAGAAACTTTTCAGAGAAAGTAAAGGATGACATATTTGATAATAACCTTGAGGATAACTTTATATTTGCAAAATATCATCCAAAAATGGAAGATATTTTTTATATCGCTTTAAAAGATTACCCTGCACATGAATTAAGCAAATTCCTCGAAGAATATTCTAATAAATTTCGTCATGATGAATTAAAAGGGAATTCAAATATTTTTCCTTTTAAAATCCAGTTGCAATATTTTCAAAAAGAATTTGAATATCTTTCCGAACATTACGGCGATAGATTTTTTATTACTCCCATTTTTAGAGAAGAAAACAATTCAAAAGAAACAATTGCTTGCGGGTTAAGGATTTTTGAATTTTTATGATTTTTATATCTTAGGTCTGATATTATCGTGAGAGGTTGTAAAAGTATATTGCCATCTGACAATTATTTATATTTAAAAGATAATTTTTTTAATATTGCACTTGATATTGAACTATTCAAACCTGTAAAGCAAATCTTCAAAGAAATAAGTGAAGAAATTGAAGCCGAAGAAGCTTTAAAAAAATCAAAAAATATCGTAATAGCGGGATATACAATTGAAAAAATAAAAAAAGGTTGGGACAAGGGTAAATTTAGAATCACATGTGAAAAAAGTATCCATGAAGGATTAATTCAGTCAAAGGCAAGGGTAAATGTTTTAGTATATCTTTTAGAAAGGCTGTACACAGATGTTTCGGCTAATGAAACATTAAAAGAATTTAATTTTAAAGGGAAAGTTCCGATTGCCACCTTAGAAACCTATATCAGGGAGTTAAATACCACTCTTAGAGGGATTCATAGACCAAAAGGAAGAAAACAATATCTTGAAATCAAAAATGATATTATTATAAATCGCATCCCATAAAAACTCACTAAAATTTGCTTAAAAAACTCACTGACTTAAAAAAGTTAATGTGAGTTTTTTGCTGTAAAAAATTACCTTGTATTTTAAAACCCTGAATTAATTATTGATTTCAGGGTTTATTTTTTTATTTTTTCTCTCTTCTTTTTTAGGGCTTAATTCACTGTTGACATAATAAAAATGTACACATAACACAAGGAGAAAATATGCCCGACAAAACAATTTTAAACCCTAAAGAAGCAATCGAATACCTTTGCATTGGAATATCACAATGCTACGAACTGCTTTTTTCAAATTTGTTCCCAGTATTAAATCTATGCAGGTTGGAAAGAGTGTCTCAATCTGTATCAGATGAATGTATTACAAAGCACACTCAAGAAAAAGGAGCTTTATCATGAGCAAAAAGAAACCATCAAATGTAGTAGAAACAGAAAACCAAAAAGGAGAAAACACAATGAAAAATTCAGAAACAACAGAACAGTTTAATTCACTTTACTTATGTGCCGATGAAAAAATTTCAGAAGAACTAGCCATTAAAAAATTAGTCTCACTGGCAAATAATTTGCTAAAAGTATCCCATGAAACAATAAATGAAAAATTTAAACTTACAATTGGCTACATGGCTTTAAATAAATTACTATACAGTAAAGCTATAAATAAAGTCCGTCGCCTAAATGAAATTAAAAATATGTTTATTGAAACAAATGATGAACATATAGAAAATCTTGGGTATTGCTTAGATG
>JAEWLZ010000279.1 GCA_023457295.1 Cyanobacteria bacterium OH_PDB_112 | reverse complement strand
AGTTGATAGTCATAACTTATATGTTGCCATTGGCAGCCTCCACAGACCTTTGCGAGGGCGCAAAAAGGTTTTGTTCTGTATTTTGAGGTTTCTTTTATTTCTTCTATTACACCTTTTTCGTATGATTTAGAACGAGAAATTATTTTTGCGTCCAAAATATCTCCCGTTACGACATCTTCTATAAATACAGGGACACCGTCATCTTTTGCCAGTCCAAGACCTGTATTGACCATTTTTTCAACTTTTATGTTTTTTCTTATTTTATTATTCATAATTATTAATTATACTTTAAATATTTTTTTTAAAAAAAGACTTGCGTTTAAAGTGTTGTGGTGGTATCTTATTACTGCTAAAGGTTGACAGCCGAAGGAAGTGCGGGAATACGATTCCTGATTGAAAATTAATATGGGCGTGGTGCTAGAATTGTAAAGAGCAATTCGATAAAAAATACAGAGTGCCAAGTAAAATATCGAAAAAATTGAAAACTGAATAAGGGCCTGTGGCGAAATTGGTAGACGCACTAGATTTAGGATCTAGCGCCGCGAGGTGTGAGAGTTCGAGTCTCTCCGGGCCCACCATTTAAAAAAAGGAGTTTAATTAAACTCCTTTTTTTTATAAAATTTTATTCAATAATAATCAAGTTATAGCGGAAAATAAAAAGGTGTAATAAAAAATGAACTGGAATAACTGGAGAATTCAAGAAGATATAAAAGAAGTTCTGAGGCAAAGCAAAAGTATAGTTTTTCCAAAAGATAGGAATGAATTGATAAATTTGTCTTTGGGCGGGGTGCATAGTAAAGAATTCGAAGTAGGCTTTGATGTCGAAAAATTGGGCTATACGGTTGAAGCTAATATTGTTAAATGTAAAAATGGTCTCGCAGTAAACTATATTGACTCTGACATGCGCAGAAGAGACCCTGAGTGTATGGTAGTTAATAATATTTCCAAAACTGATAAAGAAAGTTTTAAAAGTAGATTTGGCTATCCTTTTGAAGGTGTAAGAACAAATACTCTTGATTGGCTCAAAAAAAATGATTTAATTATATTACCTTTTATGTCAGGAGGAGAAGAATACGGATATCCTTCACTTTTAATAGCTCCAAAAGATTCGGCGTTTATGGCTATAAGTTTGTATGACCTTCAGCATCCTTTAGATTTAAAAAATCTGCCTGATGATTTTGAGCCTAAAGCTATTATTTATTTAGCACCGCCTTTTAGACATACTCATTTTCAAGGAAAGCAAGTTGTCGTGCATAATCAAAATAATGATTTACATGAGATATTTGCTTATAATCTATACCCTGGCCCAAGCGCAAAAAAAGGAGTATACGGTGTTTTATTGGCACTTGGTGTTAAAGAAGGATGGGTTACCGTTCATGGTTCTACTGTAAAAGTTGTGACACCTTATGATAATGAAATAGTATTTCTCCATGAAGGCGCAAGCGGAAGCGGCAAGAGCGAAATGCTTGAATATCCTCATAGAAGTAAAGACGGACGATTAAAATTAGGTGAAAATATTTTAGACGGTGACAAAAAATATATTTCATTGGGACAGTCGTGTAAATTATTTCCTGTAACTGATGATATGGCTTTATGTCACCCCAAATTTCAGCAAAAAAATTCAAAGCTTGTTGTAAAAGATGCTGAAGAGGGATGGTTTATAAGGGTAAATCATATTCAACGATACGGTACAGATTTTTATTTGGAAAATACTACTATTCACCCACAGGAGCCTTTAATATTTTTGAATATAAAAGGTCAACCCGATGCGACATGTCTTATATGGGAACATATAGAAGATAAACCCGGAGTAAGATGTCCCAATCCGAGAGTAATTATTCCTCGCAAAATGTTTAAAGGCATACAAAATGAACCTGTGGAAGTTGATTATAGAAGCTTTGGTTTGCGTACGCCACCTACCACCAAAGAAAATCCTTCATATGGGATTTTTGGAATAGTTCATATACTTCCGCCGGCTTTAGCTTGGTTGTGGCGGTTGGTTGCCCCCAGAGGATTTTCCAACCCCAGTATTATAGATTCTAATGATCTTGAAAGCGAAGGAGTGGGTTCTTATTGGCCGTTTGCAACAGGTAGACGTGTAGATCATGCAAATATTTTGCTTGAACAAATTATGAATACTCCTAAGACACGCTATATACTTATTCCAAATCAGCATATAGGAGCTTGGAAAGTAGGATTTATGGCTCAATGGGTTGCCCGTGAATATTTGGCAAGGCGAGGACAGGCTGCATTTCGACCAAATAAACTTGTTGAATCAAGATGTATATTGGGAGGTTATGTCCTTGAAAATATGCAGTTTGAAGGCTCAATAATTCCTCAGTATTTTGTAGAAGTAAATAAGCAACCCGAAATTGGGGATGAAGGCTATGATAAAGGTTCTGAAATTCTGTATAAATTTTTTGCAGAGGAGCTTGAAAAATATCTTGTAGATGATTTAAATCCATTGGGAAGAAAAATCATTGAAAATTTTATGAGCAAAAGTTCTTTAGAAGAATATGAAAAGTTAATATCTTCAAAGTATTAATTTTAAAAAACAGCTACACAAGGTAGTTTATACTTACCTTGTGCAGCCGCTACAACTATTTACTATACTGAATATTCTTCTATAAGTAGGTAAGAACGGGTACTATCTATAAATGTTATATTGTTAGATAAAACAAATCTTATATCTATCTCTATAGGCGTTGAGGGAGAAACCATTGCAATAAAATTAGGTTGGCAAGAAGCATTGGGGGTATAAGTTGTTGGAAGACATACATTTTCTACCCCCAGATATGTACTATTAGTTCTGTTATAGACTTTGAATACTATAGAGCTGGTTGAACTTGAACTGACAATAGCTGCATTTCCTGTAATTTTATAAGTTTTTCCGGCAGAAAGTGTAATTATACCGTTTTCTTGACCTGCGCCTGTAGACAAGTTGTTTAAAGATCCTTGTATAGTATTAAATTCAACGTGATTATTTGCTGAAAGATTACTTGTTTGGTTAGCCGAAAGAGTATATAGGCCATACTTTAAGATTATATTGCCGGTGCTTTCGCCTCCTGCATAGGGCAAATTATTCCATCTGGTTTCACCGTCACCGAATTTAAATTTATTTGTATCAGTCTCAACCCCCATTTCTGCTTTTTGCAAGATGGGATTTTCGGCAGTAAAATCCGCAGCTTTACTATGTTTAAGTTGGATTGTTGTGTTGTTGAATTCCATGTTGTTGAACTCTACACTTGATCTGATAGTCATACTTTTTCTCCTTTGCTATTTGACTGTAACTATTATTTTAAGCAGCTCTATAACTTCCTTATCGTAAGTAAGGAAGGTGTTAAAAAAGATAAACCAATACATCATGAAATCTTCAACACAATAAAGCCGTTAAAACGACATTTGGCTCACATTTACTGCTTTTCAATGGGGGTGTTTGTTAATATAATTATACAATATTTTAAGGGGTTTTTCAATAATATATTAACTTATTGAAACAAATATATTTTCATATTTTCACTAAAAAATGAATAAAATAGAGAGTAATAGATGACTTTAATTATTCAAAATCTATTATTTCAGACCTTTGTAATTTTAAATCAGCTTTGTTTTCTATTTCTTGCAGTGCTTTTATTAAAACTTCGCCTGTTGAAAGTTGTTGTCCTTCTTTTAAATAAAGTTTTGAAGGGTATTCTTTGAATTTTTCTAAGGATTTTCTCATTCCTTTTGCTGTAAATTCGCAAACTGCTATTTCAAATTTTTTGTTTTTAAATTCAGGCTTAATTTCTTGAGTCTTTTCATCAATCAAAGCTTGCCAATAGTTGTTTTTATCCTTGATGTATAGTTGTTTTACTTTATTTTCATCAGGTATTTTATTTATAAAACGTTCTAATTTTAAATTGTCGGAAAATTCAAAGAAATCACTGTTTACATTTTTTTGGTTTTGTTTTTTCAAAGAAATTTCAAACATTTCAACAATCTGTTTTGCGTCAGCATTTATTATATAAATAGGCTTGCTTACATTTAAAGCATCTTTCACATTATATAATGTTACGGGCATTCCTTTTTTGGGGAGTTCTTCTCTTATGTCCATAGAAATAAGAAATGCAATGTCAGAATGGGTTTCGTTTTTTACCGCATTAGCCCAAAAAGTACCCAATTCACTTGTTTCTGATGCTTGTTTCCCTGCTTTTCTATAAGCCAAAGTTGTGGGCATTGTGGCGATTTTTTTGTTCAGATTATTTGTGTCCAGAGTGTTCATAATTTGCTGATAAATAGGATTTATTTCAAGGTTTTCTCCTATAATATGATTTTTAATTAGATTTTCACCATTTTGCCCTATAATGTCATAGTCATATTTGTCGGCTCTGTTTATTTTCATTTCGGGGAATTCAAACCCTTTATCAGTATGCTCTATTTCTAAAGCGCCTTTTCCTTGAACTGGAGCATAAAGAAGTCTTGTTGAATTGTAAGTTTCATCTTCTAAAGAATGAGGATGCCCCCCGATTACAAGGTCAAAATTCTTAATTTTTAAATCTGTCTTTAAGTAATCAACAAGTTCTTTTGTGTCTTTCAAATAATTGTGTGACATTAATATGATTTTATCGGGAGAATGTTTTTTTATTGCGATGGGCAGTATATTTTTTAGTGATTCCTTTTGTTGTTGAAGAGTGATTACGCTATCATCATTTGCAGATGTAACTCCTGTTATCAAAACTTTTTTCTTTTTGTTATTAACAATATCTTCTATAACAGCGTAAGGTTTTACATGTTCTATTAAAACCCCTGTTTTTTTAGATAAAAAATCTTTTGTCGCGGAAATAAATTGTATACCGTTGTCAGTTATGGCTTTTTCATATTGTTTAAATTTGGGAAGATTATATTTAAAATCAAGCATTTCGCAGTTTCCCATATTTATAATGGTTTTGATATGTTTATTTAGTTGTGCAAATTTAACATAAACACCCGTTATAGCTTCGATAGAATAGGCTCCAATAGAAAAATCGCCGCAATCAAGCAATGTGGCAAGATTTTTGTCCGCGCATCTTTTTTCTATGGCTGTTAAAATTCCTGCGGTTTTAATAGTTCTGCCATGAGTATCTGTGATAGCAAAAAATTTTCCACCAAAATTTTGTCGGGATTTATTTTTAAGATTTGTATTTTGTCTAATAGCACTTATAAGCATATACAAGTAAAACCGATAATTTTTGAAATTTGATACTTTGTTAAAAAATATTAAATTAATTTTAAAGTAAGAAAAATTTATTTTTCGTGCCTGGATTTATGGGATTAGTTTACTTTAACCTTCATTATAAAAGTAAGATTTTGTCTGAAATAATTCCAATTCCATTCTTGTCTGTTTGGATTTCCTGGCCAAGGATCACGAATTACAACGGATTCTGGAAAACTAGAATTATACCGTATAGAAGTTAAAATAACTATATGTCTTCCACCACTCGGATTTATCACCCCAACTATCAAGGGGCAATTATTACTAAGATCATCAATTATTTTACTTGTATCAATAGGAAGATTAGATGGTATTGGATATAGTTTCCCTGATATATTTTGAGGTACTCCATTATAAGAAAACCCTAAGCCATTAACAGCATTAATTATCTGATTTTCATTGGCTGGAGCACAAATAAGACTTCCATAAACTTTTTTTACTAAATCTTCTTGCGTTATTGCAATTCCTTGATAATTAAGTAAGGATTGTATACAAGCAGCCCAACACCATTCTGAACAATGTTGAATAGGTTTAAATAATTCCAAATTCATAGAAGGGATTCCGCTTTCGTAATGATTTCCAAGCGCATCATGACCTATAAGCCTTGTATTTGCAATTGCCTCATTTTGAATATTAAATAAATAAAATGTTAGCAAAGTAAATATAAATAATTTAGATATAATCTTTTTCATAATTTTCTCACAAGGTGGCTTTCTGAATTTTTGCTACATATCATACTAATTTGGCTCAAAAATCGAGAAACAAAAATAGCAAGGGAGAGATTCGAACTCTCGACCTCACGGGTATGAGCCGTGCGCTCTCACCATCTGAGCTACCTTGCCATTTAATAAAAACTATTTATTAAGTAACACTATTATTAAACAGTCATGTCAAAATAGCAAGCTTTTTTATAGGTTTTTAATTCTGTCATCAGGACTTATTATATTAATTATACGAAGTCCGAAATTATCTTCAATAACAACTACTTCGCCGCGTGCGATGAGTTTGTTATTTGCATAAAGTTCCACAGGTTCACCCGCAATTTTATCAAGTTCTATGATAGATCCTCGAGTCAATTCCAAAACTCTTTTAACGGGTAGTTCTGCTCTTCCCAGTTCTACCGTAAGTTTGAGTTTTATATCAAGCAGCAGGTTGAAATTTTTGTTGCCTTCCATTTGCAGAGATGTTTGTTCTTCAAAAGAAGGAAATTGTACGGGCTGAACCATAATAGAATCGTCTTCAGGACTAAAATTAGGGTTTAGCTCGGGGTTAAGGCTCGGATCATGTAATGCCAAAAGTTCATCGCTATTGCTGATATCGGGCTTGATTAATTCCAAAAGCTCATTAAAAAGTTCAATAGGTATAATTTGCCTCATAACGTCTTTTGTTATGCGTGAAAAAGTTACTTTGTAGTTTAATATTACTGCACTTTTATTAACTTTAGGCATAAGTGTTTTGGTTGTGTCTAAATCTTTTGAAAAATCAGTTTCACCGACTTTAAAAGCTATATTTTGATATAAAGCTTTTGACATTTCAGAAGAATAAATATCCATCAATTGTGAGAATATTTCTTTTATGGCATTTGTTTTTAGTGTGCCTACACCTGCATCGGCAGCAGTTGTTTCGCTATCGCCAGACATCATAAGTTCTGCCAAAGGCGTAGCACAAGATGAAGGAAGAATAGTATACAATTCTCCAAGTTTTGAACCATTTTTTAATATAACTATGTTTTCAAGAATTTCGGGAACAGAATCTATGTCTTCAATAAGATCTGCATTCTCAAACACAGCATCAATTTCTTGGTTAAGAACCGAGTTAAGGTTTTTTATTGAAGCCACAAAAGATTTACTTAGTGTTTCTACCAGCTCTTTTTCTAAATCTTTTTCTAATTCACTCATAATATTGCTATCCTTTTTTATTATTCGTTTTGAATATGTTCATCTATAACTTTAATTGAAACTTTATTTTTTATCATTCCGGGTCTTACATCAAATTTCTTTTTGCCGTTTACTGATAAGATTAAAGCATCTTCGACTTTGTTGTCTAATTTTATTACATCGCCTTCTTTTAGTTCCATAAATTCTGAAAGCTCAATTTGAGTATTGCCTAAAATTACACTTGCAGCAACATTCATTATGTTAAGTCTTTCAATTATGTTATTTTTATCTTCTTCTGTTCCTATAAGTCCTTGTCCCTGGAAGATGTGCTGAGAACTCAATTTATCAAGCAAATTTTCCAAAATTGGGAACGGGAAGCATAAACTCATTAATCCAAAATATTTTGATGCGGTTTGGATTTCAATTGTAATCAAAGCTACAATTTCACTCGGGTTTGCGATTTGAACATAAGCATTGCTGTCAATGTTTACGACTTTTCCTGATATAGGATAAATATTTTTCCAAGCAGTGGACAGCGCCTTGGTTGAACGGTCAAGAACCTTTAAAATCAAAGCTTCTTCAATATCCGTCAATTCTCGAATACTTGATTCTGACAAACCGCCTCCGCCGAACATCCTGTCGATGATACTTGTTACAATCTCGTGGCTCAAATAAAGCATTATTTGTCCGGGAAGAGGAGATAATTCTACAATCCCGACAGTTGCCGGAGTAGGCATTGAGTTGACGAATTCCATATAAGTAAGTTGGTCCGCGGAAACAACTTCCATTTCGATGTGCATACGCAAATAAGCTGTAAGCGCCATAGAAAGTTGACGAGAAAATTCTTTGTGAATATCTTGAAGAACTTTAAGATGGTCTTTTGAAAATTTGTCAGGACGTCTGAAATTGTATAATTTGTAACCTTTTTTTACTTGAGCACTTTCGTTGTCCATTCCGAAAGCATGACCCAAAAAGTCATCACTTAAAGAAACGTCTTTATCAAAAGACGATAAAAGGTCATTAACATTTTCTATGGATATTTTATCTGAATCAGACATCAATTGCCCCTGCTACTGAATTATAAAATTTCCGAAGCTAACTCTAAGAACTTGTCTATCTCCAGCAAAAATAGCATCAACAGCTTCTTTGATTTGTTCTTTTGCTTCTTCTTTTCCGGCAATGCTTGAAAGTTCGTGAGATGTTTTGCTGGAAAGAGTAGAAATAACAGCATCTCTTATTGAAGGCTTAAATTGATCCATTTCAGCTTCAATTTGCTTCATAGGGTCAGCAGCAGCGCCTTCGCCGCCATGACCACCATGTCCGCCGCCTTCACCACCTTCGGCAGGTTTGGTCGGATCAGGGTCACCTTCTTTTTTGGTAAGCTCTATTGCGACATTTGCTTTTAAATATCTTCTTGCATTTACATCCGCAAGGTTTAAAACAAAATCTCCCAAATCCAAAATAAGACCGCGTTCAACTTCATCAGAAGCTTCTTCGCCGCCTTCACCTTCGCCGCCTTCACCGATAGTTTGCATAATTGTGGTAAATTTTTCATTCATAAAATTAGTTTGAACAAAATAATTTACGGCTATAAACAAAACACAAATAATAACGGTTGTTATAGTATTTATTATTAGTAATTTTGTTCCGTCAACTCCTCCCGGTGCTGCTTTAGCGTCTTTTGCAATATTCTCCGTTTTTGGCTTAGCGTCCTTTGGACTTGAAGGCATGGGCATTTTATTTTATCTCCTATTACAATTTTTTATAAATTAAAAAACCACTCAAGATAGTTCCTCACAAATATTATAGCAGATACTTATAAAAAAGGTACTGCATCATTTATACGAAAGATTTTAGTGCGTTATAGAATTTTTGAGCAATAATAATTGTCATGCAAATAAAAATTCTTTCAATCGGTAAATTAAAAGAAAAATCATATCAGGAGATATCTGATGAATTTTCAAAAAGAATTCGTCCTTTTTGTACTTTTAAATTAATAGAAATTCAAGCGGAAAACCTAAAAACCGTATCAACGGATAAAATAGCCAGAGAGCGAGAAGCGCAAAGAATTTTACCTCTGATTTCTGATGATGCTTTTGTTGTGGCTTTGGAAATAGAGGGAAAAGCTCTTTCTTCGGAAGATTTTGCAAAAAAAATAAGTGAAATTTCAAATTCGGGAGTAAATGAATTAATTTTTGTAATAGGCGGAGCAACGGGGCTTGATGAATCCGTAAAAATGCGAGCAAATTTTTCACTCAGTTTTTCAAAAATGACATTTACTCATCAATTTGCCAGATTAATGCTTCAAGAGCAGCTTTATAGAGCTTTTAAAATAATAAGCGGCGAGCCTTATCATAAGTGATTAGTCTAAAACATGTACGTTTACGAACATCATTAATTCTGTATTTTTTGTACGTTTAAAGCCTAAAAAATTATATTCTTGTTGTGAATTTACTCCTCCAAAACAAAGAGTTTGGCAATTTTCAATTTTCACATTTTCATATCTGAAACATTTTCTGTTAAATAACGTTGCTTTTGCGTTGCGTTCGTTTGGAATAGAGCGCTTAACTGTTATATAGTTAGGTTCAAGAGTCAAAAAGACCTCACCTTTAGGGTTGATTACGGAATGAATTTTTAAACGAGTTCCGCAGTCTTCAATATTGTAAACATATTTATTTGAGCGCGAATGTACATAGTCAGATGTTATATTTAGGTTGTAATCACTGTCATTGGCTATTTCGAAATGAGGTTTTGCGAGAATTTTACCGCCTCCGTTGTTTATTATTGTTGTTATGGCGGAGTGCAGGTTTTGTTCAGACAAGCAGCATTGATTGCAACAAGTTTTTGATTTCTCAATTTTCTCAAACTGTTTGATACCTTTTTGATTAAACTCTACAAGAATAATATCTAAAAAAGCCTGTGGGGATTTTACATCAGAAAAATTTATAAATTCTTGAGCCAAATCCATTTGCTTTGAAGATGCGCCTACTATTGTTAGAGAGTTTTGGGGAGTGTTGTAATAAATAGTAAAAGGACTTTTGGCAGATGGAGCTTCACTTCCTTCTTCTAAAACATTGCAATCTCCCGAAAATATTGAATTTGAAAGCATATTTGCCATTTTATAGGGCTTTGTGTAATTTAGCTTAAATACTGCTATTTTAGGTTTTGTATCAAGCAATGATATTATTTTTTCAGCTAAAGAAATATTGTCCGGAGAACCCTTAAGAATTATTTCTCCGCTGCCTTTTGCTGTGGCTAAAGGTGTTCCTTCTGTCGGGATATTTTTGTTGATAAAATCAGCCAGCTCAAAAGCGTTTTTGTAATCGAGTTTAATGATTTTTATTGTAGGTTGAAAAAGGTTTAAAGTTATCGGTGATGTAATTTTTTTAAGAATTTTTTTCTGCGGTTGAATTATTTTTCTTATGCAAGTTTTTGCATAGCTAATTACGGGCTGTTTTTGAGAAGTTTTATAGTTTGGATTATATTTTTGGGCATGGTGTTTTTTACGAGGAGGTTTTGGAATTATAAAAGTTTCTGTTTCTTGCGGCGGCAAGTTTACGGAAGCTTTAGGAGATAAAGTTTGCATCATTTCCTGATTAAATTCATCAACCTTAAGTTCAGATTCATCAATTGGTGTTTGTTCTGTTTGTGCCGGTTCAACAGGGATTTGAGGATTTACATTGAAATAAACCATATCCTCTTCTGTTGAATGTTTTATTTTTACCGGGGCATTTTTTTTATTGCTGAAAAAAAACATAAAAAGCAAAGCCAGTGCCACAATACCTAATGCTAAAGCGGCAAAAAGTTTATGTTTTTTTATAAAATCAAAATACAACCAAAAAACTCCCATGATAAGTCTATAAATTTATTATATGGCAATTAGGTATTTTTGGTGAAAATAGGGTTATTTTTTGTAAAATAACTTAAAGTAAAATCCTTTTTAAATTTCAAATCCAAAAAAAGCTTGTAACTTTTCCTTGCGAAATATATTATAAAAAGTATGAAAAAAATTCAGCTTTTAGCGCCTGTAAAAAATCTTGAAGATATTGCTCTGCTTAGTGATTTGGATCTTAAGGGAGTTTATATTTATCATGAATATTTTCTTAAAAACGGATTTGAGAAAATAAAACTTTTTTATGAAGAAGCAAAAAAAATCGGCGTAGAATTTTATATAAATTTCAAACATTCTTTAAGTGAAAAAGATATGAATGATGCTCGTAAAATCATTGCATATCTTCAGTTTGCGCATATTGACGGAGTTATGATTAATGCTTATGCGTTTTTAGATTTGCTTAAAAATCCTTATCTCCCTTTCAAAATAATAGTGGACTCCGGTATGAACCTGCATAACCTTGCGGGAATTGAATTTATAGATTCTTTCGTTACTCCGGAAAGCATAACTCTCACAGAAGAAGTTTATTTGAAAAATATTTCCCGAATAAAAAAATATTCAAAGCATAAATTTTCAATAAATTCGGATAATTTACCCTGGTGTGTAGAAGATATTAAAAAAAGTCGCGCGGTTAATCTTGTAATTATTAAAGGTGATTTTGATTCGAGCAAAAAACTTATAAACGGTATTAAGCTTGTAAGAAATATTATTGATAACCCAAAAGAATATAAAAATAAGCCGCTGCCTTTTAAACAGCCAAAATCGACAGCTTATGAATCCAATCATTTTTTGGGAAGGTTTATTTCTGAGAGCGGAAACGAAATTTCTTTTCGAGGAAATATAAAGAAATTTGAGTGGGAATCTAAAAGTGTCAAATTATCTAAAGATTTGGATATTGATAATTTAAAATTGCCCAAATTAAATCTTCGGATGAAAAGTATTGCGCAGATAAACGCCTTGAAGCAGTTCATTTTGAAAAACGGTTTTAATCCTGTTAATTCAATAGAATACGGTGAAATTTTAAGCACAAATGACCTTGCGAAAAACAGTTATAACGATATTATGGAAAAAGTTCAAATATTTTGCTCGCAACATGGCATAAAGCTTCTTTTGAGTACGCCTAAATTTTTACTGGAGAGAGATTTTGACCGTGTTTATGAGCACGTTTTGCTCTCTAAAACTCAGCTTCAGCCATATTCTGTAGTTGTTAACAATATCGGTTTTTGGTGGAATATGATAAATGACACTGATTTTGCGGATATGCGCCTTGAAATTGGACAAGGCTTGAATTTGCTTAGCAGTTTGTCAATTTTGTGTTTGGCTAATCAGCACAAAATTTCTGCGGTGGATTTGAGCCCTTTTAAGAGCATGAAAAATCTTAAATATTGTATGCCAAAGATTGTAGGACAAATTCCCGTTAGAAAAATAACAGTGGGAGGAAATGTAAGAATTCAAAGTTCCGGATTGTGTCCTTTGAATAAAGATCCGGTAGTCATTTCTCGTTTGTCTTGTTCAGCTCCTTGTCAAAGGAGTTATTACGCAATGTTTGATCCTGATGCGCAAAATCTTTTCCCTTTTGCGGTAGATGGTTTCTGTCGTATGCATATGTATCAAAATAGAGTTTTGGATATTTTTAAATATGTTCCAAATCTTTCCGAAATAGGTTTTAATGAGTTTATTATAGATTTTCACTCGCTCCCTTCAAAATTTGTTCCTGTTTTGCTTAGTCGTTTTATTAATGCTCAGCTTAATCCTAAGGAATATAAAACAGACATTAATTTCTTGGATAATAGGTATGAAATTAAAAATTGGACTAAATGATTTTATTAATTTTTGTAAAAAATTATTATTAAAACCGCAAGATTTTTTTTCAGCCAACTTAAAATAGATTAAGTTTTAAGTTCAAAATATGCTTTATTAAAAAAGCAGGAGAAAAAATGCAGGTTTCGATAGTCAAAGGGTGTTCTGCTCCTAAAAAACCAAGTAATAACTTGAATTCAAGGAAAGAGTTTGAGATTTCGCCCTATGCTTGTGATAGTTTCCAAAAAGTTTCTTTCGGGAAGAAGATGCCTTTTCTATCAGAACAAGCAATGAATGAAACAGCACAAGATATTAAACTTTATGCCAATAATGCAGCAAGAGAAATATTGGAAGGGTCTTTTGAAACGGCTAAAGGTCATTTAAATCATGCTGCTAAAGATACGATATATCCCGAAATACATTTTTTGAGAGGATATATTGAGCATGGGTATGCTATCGGAAAAGAGTCATTTGTGGCAAATTTATCTTTATCGGCAGATAAACGTCGTGGAGTTTTGCAAAAAAGAGAATTATTATTAAAAAAACTTACAGAAGAAAAAAATAATAATCCGCAAATTTCTCCTAAAAAAAATGCATTAATTTCAAATTTGGAAGAAGAAAGCAGAACGTATAAAGAAGTAGTAAGTCTTATACCTAAATTAAAAGAAGAAATTTTAGGGCATCACGCAAAAGCTTTGGAGCATTATGAAAAGGCTGTTGAGCGCAGCAGATCAAATCAAAGGATATTTATAGCAGGAAATATAAGAAAAGCAGAAGTCCACGCTCTGCAAGGAGATGTGCCAAAAGCTCTGATTAGTTTAGGTTCTGCACTAAAATCAAGAAATGAATTTAATCCTCACATAGAAATTGAGCCTGAATCTTTGATTGAATTAACTCAGCCATTAATTATGCCTGATTCTAACAGCATGAGTATGGCTTATAGAGCAGAAGCTATTTTTCATTTTTCTCAAAAAAATGCCGAGAATGCTTCAGATTCTTTATCTTCATCTTTAGGATATAATCGAAAAAGTGCGGAAAGTCATTTTCTTAAAGGAAAATTGGCTGAGTTTTGCGCTTTTTCAAAAGATCCTAAATATTCTCCTGATAAGGCGTTTTATTTAAGAACGGCAGAAAAATGCTTTAATAAAGCTTTAAAATTTTCCAAGGGAGTCAATATTGAGGTATTGAAAAAAAGAGCAGAATTTTATAAAGTTGTGGGAAAAAATCGAAAAGCTTTAAAAGATTACAAAAAAATTCTCAAATTGGAGCCTCAAAATCAGGAGGCAAGAGTTTCAGAAGGTGTTATGTATATGCTTTTAAATAAAAAAGAACATGCCATTCGTGATTTTGACCTGGCATTAAAACAAAATCCTACGGATAAATTTGCTTCATTTTGTGAAAATTGTATTCTTATAGGCAGAAAAATTGATAAAAAATTTAAATCAAAAATGAGAAACCTTTTTGTTAAAGATATGTATCGTAAAATTGGTTTTGAAATAAATAACTAAAATTAAAAGGTTCTCTTTTGGAGAACCTTTTTGATACACCCATAAAACTAACTTAACTTTTAATTACATTGAGCAGTAAATGCCTGTGATATTTTCTTCTGCTACAATTTCTGTGTTTTCTAATTTTGCATTTGATAATGCTTTTTTAATTTCTTCGCTATCTACGATAATTCTGAAAGTGCCTTCTTTTGAATATTTTGAAAAATGATATGCTGAGGCTAAAATAGCGATATTTCCTACATCAACAAGATTAAATCCTTTTAAATTCATAACTAATTTTTTGCAATCATTTTCTGCTATAAAATCCTTCATACCTTCCGCAGCCGCTTTCACGTCAAAACTGTCATTGCAAGAAGGCATAACTACGCAATGATCATGCTGGATTTTAAACTTTTTAATCGCCATAATCTTCCTATTCCTTTCAAGAGAGTGCTTGTGTTCATCTGAATTGAAGGTCGGTTTTTGACGGCGTTTCTTTATCTCATGAAAAAAAACTCATCCAGAAGGTTTAGGAATCTTAATCTAGGCAACAATACTAAAGGCTATAATTTCTTTATCAAAGATGTTCAGCCACTCGTGATATTGCGCTTTATCTTCGCATTGACATTTTTCAAAAGGAGGACAAATAACAGCATCCATAAGTGTTATAATATCGTCTTTTATTTTAGTTTTATCCGTAAGTAATTTACCGCGGACTTTAAAAGCTTCTGTGAAAATTATTACTTCTTTTGGGTCTTTTGCAAGTTCATAAATTTCAAAAAGTCTTTTCGTTTTATCTACCATTTTTTTGCTCCTTCTTTATGTTTCGTAATTTTTATTATTTGGTTAAAAAATCTTTTTTTCATCGGAAGAAGGAGTAATATAAGAAATAATATGTTTATAAAGGTTAAGAAAAACAGACGGTTTATTCTTGACTCTGTGGTTCTTTTGTACGATTATAAAAGGACTGAATAAAGAAAAGAGGTAACTAGAAATGAAACAAGGAATTCATCCTGATTATAAGAAAACACAAATTCGTTGCGTATGCGGAAATATCTTTGAAACAGGTTCAATAAAAGAAGGTATAACAGTCGAAATTTGTTCGGCATGCCACCCTTTTTATACCGGTTCTCAAAAAATCCTCGACTCTGAGGGAAGAATTGAAAGATTCAAAAAACGTTACGCAAAAAATTAACGTATTTTTCAAAATCAGGCTGACTCAAATAAGAGTTGGTCTGATTTTTATAAGCCCGCAGGGGCTTTCTTAGTTTTAAAGGTATTTTAGTTAGGGGATAATATGGCAAGAGAATTTCCGATAGTAGATTTGATTTCAGCGCCCGATGACGTAATAAAAAACATTTATACGGCTTGTAGGACGTGTTATTCTGCTGATTATCCGATTGATATTTGGGATGTTTCTTCAGATGAACTCAAAATGCTCGGACTTATAAAAAAAGTTCTTGCATCGGGGCATCACAGCACAATTGAGCATTGTACTTTTGTGTTTTCAATTGCCGGAGTTTCTCGTGCTTGTACGCATCAGCTTGTAAGACATAGACATATGTCTTTTTCTCAAAAATCACAGCGTTATGTGACAGAAAGAGAGCAATTCGAGTACATAATTCCACCTACAATCAAAAAATCTGCTCTTGAAGATGAATTTATTGATTTTATGGAAAAAACGGCAGAATTTTATGAAAAAATGATAAAAGCTGGTATTCCTGCTGAAGATGCTCGTTTTGTGCTTCCGAATGCCGCTTCAAGTTCTATGGTTGCAAGTTTGAATTTGCGTGAACTAATTCATCTTGCAAATTTAAGACTTTGCACGAACGCACAGCTTGAGATTCGTGTTTTGGTCAGAAAAATGTGCGAAGCTGTTATTGATAAAGAGCCTTGGCTTGCAGAGTATCTTGTTCCAAAATGCGAGGCAATGGGATATTGCAATGAAATTAAAGGCTGTGGTCGTTATGCTTCAAAAAATGAAATTAAAGGGTAATAAATAATGAAAGATATGCTCCCAAAAATTCTGGAAATAGAAAAAAGCTTTGAAGAATTAGGGCAAAAGCTTTCTGATCCTGCTGTTATAAATGATTACAATGAATTTAAAAGACTTTCAAAGACAAGAAAATCTATGGAAGAAACAGTGGAAATTTATCATAAATGGCAAGAAGCAACTAAAAAACTTGAAGAAGCGCAAATTTTAGTTAAGGAAGAAACAGATCCCGAGATGAAAGAATTTTTTCAAGCCGAGCTTGAAGAAGCGCAAGGGACAATAGAAATTTGTGAAGAGAGAATGAAAGTTCTTTTGCTTCCTCGCGACCCGAATGATGATAAAGATATTATGCTTGAAATTAGAGGCTCTGCAGGCGGAGATGAGGCTAATATTTTTGCGGGTGACCTACTTCGTATGTATTTGCGTTTTGCCGATAAAAAAGGCTGGAAAACACAGGTCTTGAGTATGTCAGATTGTGAAGCCGGCGGCGTTTCTGAAGTTGTGGTATCGATTCAGGGTGATGCGGTTTACAGTCAGCTTAAGTATGAATCAGGAGTTCATCGTGTACAGCGAGTTCCAGCGACAGAATCTCAAGGGCGTGTACACACAAGTACGGCAACTGTTGCAGTTATGCCGGAAGTTGATGATGTTGATGCCGATACCGTCATAAATCCTAATGACCTTGAAATCTCAACTGCTCGTTCAGGCGGTGCGGGAGGGCAAAATGTCAACAAAGTCGAAACGGCTGTTCGGATTGTTCACAAACCAACAGGACTTATGGTTTTTTGTACGGAAGAACGTTCACAGCTTCAAAATAAAGAACGTGCAATGCAAATTTTGAGAGCAAAATTATATGATATAGAAGTTCAAAAACAAATGAAGGAAATCACAGATCTTCGTCGTTCACAAGTCGGAACAGGTGATAGAAGTGAGAGAATTCGTACATACAATTTCCCTCAGGGAAGATTGACTGACCACCGTATCGGTCAAAATTTAAATGTTTGGACTGTAATCGATGGTGATTTGGATGATTTGCTCCAACTTTTGATTAATTATGACCAAAAGAAAAAACTCGAACTTCTTGCAGGTCAAGCTGGCTAGTTTAAAGAATTTAAAAATTCCAGAATTTTTTCTTCTGTCCAGCCTAATTGTTTATGCGAACCTTTTTGGCTGATATAAAGTTCTGCTTGAGGGCAAGCTTTGGCAAGTTTTTCAGACATTTGATAAGGTATTGTTTTGTCATTTTTTGAATGTAAAATAAGTGTTCTGCTTTTTATGTTCGGAATTTTTTTGATATTTTCAAAAGCCGTTCCCAGGGGAAGAATTTTGGATAATATAGTTTTTATAATTTTTTGAGAAAATTTATTTTTTAATAAAAATCGGTTATTAGGAAAAGATTCAATTTCTTCCCGCATAGTTGTAAAAGTATTATTCAAAATTAGTCCGGCATATTTATTTGTTTTCGCGGCTTCTACCGCAACCCCGCCGCCCATACTGAAACCCCATAAAACAGTATCTTTTTCTTTAATACCATTTTTATTCAAAAATTTTGCAATAGAGTCAAAATCTTTATAAAACCCTTTTTCTCCAGGAGTTCCGGGGTTTTTTCCAAATCCTCGATATTCCAAAAGAAAAGCCCCATATCCGTTTTTATTTAAAAATTCTGCCACATTGAAAAATTTTGTATTACTGTGTTTTATTCCATGGCAAAAAACAATTGTTTTTTTGCCGTCTTTTGCCGGTATATAATAATGTTTTAAATTTAAGCCGTCTTGAGTTAATGTTTCTACTTGTTGAATTATGCCTTTTAAGCCTTCAGGAATAGGGTGAATAATTTTCTTTGGTCGAAATATAAAAGTTTTTTCAAATTTTTGGATTAAAAAAGTTTTTACAGGATTTAATATTTTTTTTAAGCCATTATTTTTTAAACTGCGGGTGTTTTTTATAGAACAGGTCTGACCGCAAAATTTTATATGCCTGTTATAATTAACGGCATTATTATATGAATTATATTTGTTTTTAAAGATAATAAGAGGTTGCGTTTTTTCCATGATTTTTTCTTGATTTTATGTAATAAAAACTAATGGAAATTAAATTTGTTAAATTAAGTCTATTTTTTTAGTTTTTTTTAAAAAAAATTTACATAAATTACGAAAAAAAATGATAATCTTTAAGTTTTTTTAAAAAATTCCTCAAAACTCTGTTATTTTGCGTATCAGCGGATAAAATTATCTTAATAGAGAGTGAAGGGAGTATGAAAATGATACAGTTAAATTACAACAACGCCGATGCATCGCTTATAGGCAAAGAACATGGTCTTGAAATTGAAAAAGAATTTAAAAAAAATCAAAAGAAAATATCTGAAATTATAAATGATTTGCAAAGCCGTAAAGATAAAGAAGGACAATGGCTAAAGTGGATGAATCTTGGGTATGACGAAGAAACTCTTTATTTTATAAAAGAGTTTGCAGGGCAAGCTAAAGGCAAGTTTGAAAATATTCTTGTACTTGGCATAGGTGGTTCAGCTTTGGGTGGAATAGCTGTTACAGAAGCTCTTTTGAAACCTTATTGGAATCTTTTAACAACTGAGCAAAGAAATAACATGCCCCGCATTTTCTTTGTTGATAATATTGACCCTGATACAATTTCAGGACTTATGGAAGTTATCGACCTTAAAAAAACTCTTGTAAATGTGATTACAAAATCAGGTTCAACCGCAGAAACAATGTCTGCTTATATGATTATTAAAGAACTTATGCAAAAAGAACTTGGTGATAGCTATAAAGAAAATATTGTTGCTACAACTGACAAATCAACAGGAATTTTAAGGCAGCTTTCAGATCAGGAAGGCTATAAAACGTTTGTTGTTCCTGATGATGTAGGCGGTCGTTTTTCAGTATTTTCAGCGGTAGGTTTATTGCCTTTTGCTCTTGTGGGTATTGATATTGATGAAATGTTGAAAGGTGTTCGTGATATGAACGAAGCACTTTTAAATGAAAATATTTTTGAAAATATCGCTGCACAAAATGCCTTAATTCATTATTTAATGGAAACTAAAAAAGGCAAAAATTTATCAGTTATGATGCCTTATTCCAGCAGGCTTAAATTCGTTTCTGACTGGTATGTTCAGCTTTGGGCGGAGTCTTTGGGCAAAGAAGTTGATAAAAAAGGTAAAAAAGTAAACGTAGGACCTACTCCTCTAAAAGCATTGGGCGCAACAGATCAACATTCGCAAATCCAGCTTTATAATGAAGGACCTAATGATAAACTTATCAACTTTGTAAGAGTAGGTGAATTTGATACTAATCTTGAAATTCCTAAAATTTTCGAATATACAGGCATCGGATATTTAGGAGGCAAAACAGTAAATGAGCTTATGAATGCAGAAGCTGATTCAACACGTGTTGCCCTTGCTGATTACAAACGTCCTACCGTTACAATTACATTGCCAAAAGTAAATGGTTATTATTTGGCACAATTGTTGTATATGTTGGAAGTTCAAACAGCTATCGCCGGTGAATTATATAATATTGATACATTTAATCAGCCCGGTGTTGAGCAAGCTAAAAATTATACTTATGCCTTAATGGGAAGAGTCGGATACGAACAATCCGCACAAATTCTCGCAGAAAAAATGAAAAAGGCTTAGTTAGTATGAATTTTAGAAAATTATTTTTGGTTCTTTTAATAGTGATTTTTATAACTCCACCTTGTTTTGCAAAAGACAAGGTGAGAGTTTTGTCACTTGACGGGGGCGGAATCAAATCTTTGATTACGCTTAAAATGCTTGCTTATATTGAAAAAGAAACAGGTAAAAAAACAGGTGAAATTTTTGATTATATAGCAGGAACTTCATCAGGAGGTATGCTCACTTTATATTTAACAATGCCTATGGAGCATGACAGCCATAAGCCAAGATACAGCGCAAATGAAGTTATTGAGCTTTTGCAATTTGATTCAAGACTTATTTTTCAGAAAAAAACTTCCGCAAAATGTCTTACAAAACCTGCTGTTCAGCTTTTTTCAACTCCTTATGACCTAAAAACTATGATGTATATGGCGGATAATCGTTTCAGGGAAAACAGAATGAGAGACGCAATAACAGATATTTTTGTCTTGACTTTTGATACTGAAACAAATATGCCTGTTGCTTTTACAAGTTATAATGGAGATTATAGCGATACTAAAATGAGTACGGTAGCAGCCGCAACTAGTGTTGCACCGTTTTATTTTTCGCCGATAAATTTTTATGACAAAAATACTAAAAAGAATCGTACTTTGATTGATGGCGGACTTGTTGCGAAAAACCCTTCGGTTTTTGCTTATGAAGAAGCTAAAAAACGTAATGCAAACAAAGATGTGGTTATGCTTTCTTTGGGAGCTGGTTATCAGGAAAAAATAGGCTACAATTACGATAAGTTAAAAAATTGGGGCTTTTTTAGGTATTCATTGCCTACTTATACTTTTATGCTTGATGGTGTTACAAATACCAATGATATTTACATGAGTAATTTGGCTAAAATTGATAAAAATTTCAAATATTGTCGTTTTCAACCCAAATTAGATAAAAAAGACGGTTTTGATAATAGTCCCGATAATACGGAGCAGGAAAATTTTGATATTTTACTCGGAATAGGCGATAGATATGTAGAGGCTATGAAGCCTGAGTTAGACAAGTTTATAAAAGAAATTAAAGAAGAGAAAAAAGACCAAAAACAAGTGAATACTGATAAAGTATAAACTTGAAATTTAAAAAATCAGTTAATTAATATTTTAACCGCCGTAGTAATATTGTTCTTCTTGTTTAAGGCTTCTGTTCATAAGTTTTGACACAGCTTCTTGAGGCGTGATTTCTGTGTGAATAACTTCATAAATCATTTCTGTCAAAGGAGCAGATATGCCATGTTCTTGAACAAGGTCGTATACGGCTTTGGAGGTTTTTACGCCTTCTGCGACAGAACCCAAACTTTCTAAAATTTCATCAAGTTTTTTTCCTTGCCCCAACATATAGCCCACACGATAATTGCGACTTAGAGGGCTGGATGCGGTTGCAATCAAATCCCCCATTCCCGATAATCCATAAAGAGTGCTTGGATTTGCTCCAAGGGTGATACTTATTCTGGCTATTTCAGCCATTCCTCGGGTTAGAATAGTTCCCCGTGTATTATTGCCCAAATTCATAGCGTCAATAAAGCCTGATGCTATTGCAATAACATTTTTGAGACTTCCTCCGAGTTCAACACCTGTAATATCAGGATTTGAATAAACTCTGAATAAGTCTTTTACATTAAAATAATCTTGTAGTTTTGAAGCTGTTTCAGGACATTCGCATGCAA
The DNA here is from genome assembly GCA_023457295.1 of Cyanobacteria bacterium OH_PDB_112. Lineage (GTDB taxonomy): Bacteria > Cyanobacteriota > Vampirovibrionia > Gastranaerophilales > CAJFVJ01 > JAEWLZ01. Next base: position 4,947 of record JAEWLZ010000279.1, on the reverse strand, counting down.
TTGATGCTGCGGTTGGAAGTCCTGATAAAACTTCTACCGCTAAAGTGGGTCCTGATAAAACGGCGACTTTATTTTCAGGGATTTCTTCTTTTATAACTTCGCTCATACGTTTAAATGTATTTAATTCCAAACCTTTTGAGGCGTTAACCAAAATTTGTTCAGAAGTTATATATTTTTTTAGTTCACGAGAAACTTCACGAACAGCGGTAGTTGAAACCACATAAAGAATAATAGACGCATCTTTAACGGCTTTTTCCAAATCTGTTTCTATAACTACTTTTTCAGGAAGTTGGACTTCTATGGGACGGGTAAGTTTTTTGGTCTTTATAAATTCTTCCGATGTAAAATCGGTTCTGTTCCATAAAGTTATTTCATCAAAGTTATTAGCCAAAAGTTTTGTTAATACGCACCCCCAGCAACCTGCTCCCAATACTGTTAATTTCATCTATAAATCTCCTGAAAAATATTTATGTAATTATAATAAATTAATCGAATTATTTTGTAAAATGCTTATTTTAAAATTTTTAAGCATGCGGACTTTTAGGTTTCAAAAGGAGTCCGTTTTGACTTGGTTTGAAACGTTTTGGGCGATTAATGAATTTAATATCACCGGTTTGATAATCAACAAGCCAAGAAGCTAAAAATACTTTTGTTTTATCGGGTTTATAGCCGTAGGCATTTACTATAATTGTGCTTGAAGGGTCATTTGAATTTTCGTACCAACCCATTGGGGATATGTCCCATCGATATTTTGTTATATCAATTCCTTCTTTAAGTAAATTGCCTTCAATATTTTTTCTTAAATTTTCGAGGTAATAAGTTTTTTCGTTTGCAACATCATAAATCCAAACTCGGGTCTCCAAAAAACTTCTCAAATTTTCGGCAATACGTTCTTTTGCAAGAATTTTGGTACTGTCGCAAGACCAGTCAACCATCGTCATTGTTCTGAAAAAGCCTGGTTGAACCTCATTCATTCCAGGACGATAAAATTTAAGCGGTTTTTTATCGCTTATTTTAGAGTGCATAACTCTTTCGACCGGAGTTTCTTCGCTGGTTAAAGGAATCATAAAAAGTTCTGTCGAAACTTGACAAATGCTGGGATAAAAATGTATTTCCGAATAAACCATCTTTGAAAAGTCAGGAGAAATTACCCCTTCAGAGTTTATTTGTCGCTTGCCGTAAATACCAAAGAAATCAAGCTCTTGAGAGCCTTGAGGATCATTGTATTTTATAAATTCATAATTTTCTTGTTCATTAAGCTGTTGAGCTTTTTCTACTTTTGCTTTGAATTTTTCTTTTTCCTGGCGTTTTTTTTCTTTTTCCGCACGTTTTAAATTTTTTTCGCGCAATTTTTCCTGACGTTTTTTTTCTTTTTTGTATTCTTTATATTCTTTTTTTATGTCTTTTTGAATATTTTTAGGGACAAATTGGTCTGCAATATCCTGCATTTCCGCTTTTATCTCATGTTTTACGAACCATCGTAAAAGAGTTTCACTTTTGGCTTGAGGCATAAAGAATAAAAATATGAATAGAAAAATTGCCGCAGTATATTTTTTCATTTAGACAAGACCTTCTCTCATGGCTGTAACCGCCGCTTGTGTTCTGTCATCAACGCATAATTTTTGTAAGATACTGTGTACATGTGCTTTTGCAGTTGCTCTTGTGATGAATAATCTTTCCGCAATTTGTGGGTTTGTAAGTCCTTCAACGATAAGAGCAAGAACTTCCATTTCTCTTTCTGTTAACCCACAGCTTTTCGCAAATTGTTTACCGTCTTCGCTTGTTGATTTTGAAGCCGATGATTTTTTATTTATAGCCCCTAAAACCATTCTTGCAATAGCGGGGTCAATCCAGGCAGTACCTTCTGCTGCCGCTTTTATTGCAGTTACCAGTTGATCTTCGTTTGCACCTTTCATTATATATCCGTCCGCACCTGCTGCAAATGCTGCAAAAACGTCAGTTTCATTATCTCTAGATGTAAACATAATTATATAAGAGTCAATATTCGCATCTTTAATTTGTTTTGTGGCTTCAATGCCGTCTATTTCAGGAAGTCCTATATCCATTAAAATTACATTCGGGTGGAATTTTTTTGCAAGTTCCACTCCTGTTTTTCCGTTATCGGCAGAGCTTACAAGCTCTATTCCCTGAGCTTTTTCAAGAACAAGTTCAAGTCCCATCCGAGTCATTGTATGATCTTCTATTAAAAGCACTTTTATATTGTCCATTGTTTTTTCTCCATTTTATACACTTAAAGGCACTCCTGCGGGAATTTCAAAAGTGAAAGTCGAACCTTTGTTAAGTTCGCTTTTTAATGAAATTTTTCCGTTATGCGCTTCTATTATTTGTCTGCTTAAATAAAGTCCCAGGCCTGTTCCTGTTGAACGTTTGTTTTTTGTCCCTTGCGAAAATCTTAAAAACATATTGGGGATGTCTTCTTGCGGAATCCCAACGCCTGTATCTTGTACCGATACAAAAATATTTTCGTTTGATTTTTTTATTTCAACTGTTATTTCGCCGTTTTCGCCGGTATGATTTATGGCGTTTCCTAAAAGATTAGCAAGTACACGTCTTATCTCTTGCTTATCTGCAAAAACTTCCGTTGCTTCATTTTTATAAGTAAGTTTAATTTTTTTATTTTCGGCGAGTGATTTAAGTTCTTCCATTGTTGAAAAAATTAAATCATTAAGCAAAAACTTATCCTTACAAAGAACAAGCTGTCCTGATTCATATTTATAAACTTCTAAAAGAGCATTTACTAGTCCGAGCATGTCTTTGTTGCTATTGAGCATAGTGTCCAAAAATTTTTCCTGTTTTTCATTAAGTTCGCCCAACGTTCCATCAAGGAAAAATTTTAGAGTCTGAATCGCCGCTAAAAGTGGAGTTCTGAGGTCATGGGTTAAAGTCGCTATGAAATCATCACGCAATTTGTTCATTTCCTGCTCAAGTGTAAGTTTATTGATGAGCTCAGTGCGTTCAAAACCGTTACGCACTGCAAGAATAAGGTCTGTATTATTCCAAGGCTTTTCTATATATCTATGTATGCCGATTTCGTTTATTGCTTTTATAGCATTTTCTTTATCCGCATAACCGGTAAGCATTATCATGCAGGTATAGGGGATTATTTTTTTTACCTGCGTCAAAAATTCTATGCCGTTCATTTGTGGCATTAAAAAATCCGAAAGAACTACATCAGCGCCGTTGTGCTGGATAAACTCAAGTGCTTCAGCCGGAGAATTAAATGTATGAATTTCGTCCGTAAATTCTAAAGAAAGAAGCATTTTCAGAGTATCTGTGATAATCTTCTCATCATCAACTATAACGATTTTACGCGGTATTTTTTTCATATTAATAAAATTATGTCCTGATTTTATTTTTAATTCCACTTTGTATTTAAATCATACTTAATCGGGGGAAAAAGCACAAATTGGTTACATTTTGGTAATATTATGCGAGAGATTTTTATTAAGCTAAAAGCTTAATAAAATGCGCGGCTGAATTATAAAAAACAAAAAGCAAGACGCATGTCTTGCTTTTTGTTTTAAATCTTGTATGGTTTTTTAACCTCTGATACCAAGTTTTTTAATAAGAGCTCTATATCCTTCTAGATCTTTATTTCTTAAGTAAGCTAAAAGTCTTTTTCTCTTACCAACCATCATCAAAAGACCTCTTTTGCTTGAAAAATCTTTATGATTTTCTTTCAAATGCTCTGTAAGCTGTTTGATTTTTTCTGTTAGCAATGCAACTTGAACTTCAGTTGTGCCTGAATTTTTAGTATCTTGACCAAACTTTTTAATTATTTTGCCTTTTTCTTTTAAATTGATTGTCATTTATATTTTTCCTTCTTTAAATAAATAAATTTATTAGGGTAAGCTATACCAGCTTAATAAGCATATCACTTCAAGTAAATTTTGCAAGAAGATTGATTAAAGATTAATATTTTTTTACTTTTTGTTCTTGGAAATATAATTATTACAAAATGTTAAATCGTTTTAAGGTAGTCAGGGTAAGCTTTTGAGGATATTTCGGGATAATTTTTTTGATTGAAGTGTTAATTTTAAATATGTTCATTTTTAAAATAGTTATATTCAACAAGAATTGTAAGGATTTTAAATCAAAATGGAAAGTACCTTACCTTTAAATCAGAACAGTGCAGTTCAAAACAGGAGAAATTTACCGTCGCAAAATTCTGCTCCGGTTCAAAGCAGAGTGCCTCAAAAATCTTCTTTTGATGCTTTTATGGCGGATAAAGGACCTGTTTTAGCAGGCTTGGGAACTGGAGCTGTTACGGGCTTTTTTGCGGCAACGCCGATTGCAAAATATTTTGTAAAAAGAGAAGTGGATGAATCATTTAATGCTATTTCACAGCGTGCGGAAGATTTAAAGTCATTATTTTTTCAGGATTTACCTCAAAAGGAATATTTAAAAGTTGTTAAAAGACTTCAAAAAGATCAATTGATGGTAGAAGAAGTAGCGGGAGTAGTTGTTTCTAAATTGCCTGAATCCCTTAAAATAATAGGATTGAATGAAGAACAATCTAAACTGATAATGGAAAAAAGTGTTAATCCTTTTGTAAAATATCTTAAAGACGTTAAATTTAAAAAATTGACTCCTGATGAAATTGAAAAATTACGTTTGGATTCAAAAGAAGGAAACAAAAGTATTTTTCTAGTTCTTTCAAAGTTTCTTAATGTTCAAGGGAAAAACCCGGATGATACCGCGAATCTTACAAGACAAAAAATCCTAAAAGATCTTGAGATGTTCGGTAAAAAATCCCAAAAAGCTTTTAATCCGATAAAAGATGAATTGATTGACAGATACGTAAAAGCAACAGGCAAGTATAAAGTAATAGCATCTATTTTGGGTGGATTATCTTTTGCTGGAATTGTTGCAATAGTCAAGCCCACTCCTAAAAATTACAGAAATTAAAAACAGCTTAATTTGTTA
>JAEWLZ010000278.1 GCA_023457295.1 Cyanobacteria bacterium OH_PDB_112 | reverse complement strand
GTTATGACTCATGGAACAATTCCCGCCGAAAAAAAGAAAAGCCTCGGCATCACTGACAATTTGATACGGCTTTCGATAGGAATAGAGGATATAAAAGATTTGCTCGAAGATTTGGACAATGCTCTTTTAAAGAGCAGCAACTATTCACTTACAAATTAAGGGAGGAAGACTATGAGCAAAACAAAAACTCTTTTTGAACAGGAGGCCAAGGAATTTGATTACATAATTCCACTTTTGATTCCTTTTTACAACGAAATTTATGAAATTCTGGTTGAGGCGATACCGTTTTCGGGTGAAAATTCTCTAAAAATCCTTGACATAGGCTGTGGCACCGGGACTCTTGCAAAAAAGATGAAAGGAAATTTTCCGCCTGCGCAAATAACCTGTCTTGATTTTGCGAATAATATGATAGACATTGCAAAAGAAAAACTTTCCGAACATCAGGATATCAAATTTGTTACCGGAGATTTTAATGAACTGAAAATCGAAGATAAATATGACGTTGTGGTCTCCTGCTTTGCGCTGCACCATATTCAAAGCGACAGAGAAAAGATAAAGACTTATCGAAATATTTATAAAATTCTAAATGACGGCGGAATTTTTATCACCGCGGATATTGTCCTTGGAGTGAATAATTTCACAAAGCATCTTTATCTGAAAAAATGGAAAGATTTCATAAGGCGAAGTTTTCCTAAAAATGTAATAGAAGAAGAATTATTGCCAAAATATCAAGCGGGCGACAACCCCGTTGAGCTGTTTAACCACCTGAAATGGCTTGAAAAATCAGGTTTCATGGATGTTGAAACTATTTGGAAATATTTTAATTTTGCTGTTTGGAGCGGAAGGAAAGGAGTAAACTTATGAGCAAAATTTTGGTAAAAATAAACGGCAAAGATGTCGAACTAGACGAAAATTCAACAGTTCAAGGATTGATTGAACAAAGAAATGTAGTAGGAATGTTTGTCGTTGAAAAAAACCTTGAAATCATCCCAAAAGAAAATTACGGGCAAGTTTCCGTCAATGAAAACGATAGTTTTGAAATAGTGGGCTTCTTCGGCGGAGGCTAAAAGTTGCCCAAAACTAGAAGTAGTAAAAAATAGAAGGAGAAAATCATGAAACTGAACACAATTGCACTTCACGGAGGTCAAGAGGCTGACCCTACAACCAATTCAAGGGCGTTGCCGATTTATCAGACAACATCTTATGTTTTTAACAATTCAGAACACGCCGCAAACCTTTTCGGGTTGAAAGAGTTCGGTAACATTTACACAAGACTTATGAACCCGACGACAGATGTGCTGGAAAAACGTGTCGCTCTTTTAGAAGGCGGAGCAGCAGCCCTTGCTGTTGCATCGGGTCAGGCAGCAATTACTTATGCTGTCTTGAATATTGCAAAGTCCGGTGATGAAATCGTATCGGCTTCCGCTCTTTATGGCGGAACTTACAACCTTTTTGCCCATACTTTAAACAGGCTCGGCATAAAAACTATTTTTGTGGATTCCAATGACCCTGCGGATTTTGCAGCGGCGGTTACAGAAAAAACAAGGCTGATTTACGCTGAAACCATCGGCAACCCCAAGCTGAATGTGCTTGATATAGAAGCTCTTGCAGATGTTGCCCACCTCAATAATATCCCTTTAATAGTCGATAATACCGTTCCCACACCTTATCTTCTAAGACCGATTGAATACGGAGCGGATATTGTTATTCATTCCGCCACAAAGTTTTTGGGAGGACACGGGACATCAATTGCAGGAATTATTGTGGATTCAGGCAACTTTGACTGGACGGCCTCGGGTAAATTCCCCGAACTCACAGAACCTGACCCGAGCTATCACGGTGTAAGTTATACAGAAAGTTTCGGCAATCTTGCGTATATTTTGAAAGCAAGGGTTCAGCTTTTGCGCGATACAGGTGCTGCGCTCAGTCCTTTCAATGCTTTTCAGATTATTCAGGGTATTGAAACTCTTCATTTGAGAGTCCAAAGACACTCTGAAAACGCCTTGAAAGTAGCACTATTTTTGCAAAATAACGAAAATGTCAGCTGGGTAAATTACCCCGGACTTGAAAGCCACAAAGACTATAATTCGGCGCAAAAATACCTTCCTAAAGGTCAGGGAGCTATTATCGGCTTTGGTATAAAAGGCGGTAGAGAAGCGGGGATAAAGTTTATTGACAATTTGAAACTTCTTTCACACCTTGCAAATATCGGCGATGCCAAGTCTCTTGTAATTCATCCTGCCAGCACTACCCACCAGCAGTTAACACCCGAAGAACAGCTTACCACTGGGGTCAGCGATGATTTTATACGCTTAAGCGTCGGCATAGAAGATGTGGAAGATATTATTGCAGATATCAAGCAGGCTTTAGAAGTTTCTGTGAAAGAGGCTGCAAATGTCTGATTTCGAACGGTATAACAGGAATATCCTGATTGAAAAAATTGGAGAGGAAGGGCAAAAAGCCCTTCTTGCTTCAAAAGTTTTGGTTGCAGGAGCAGGCGGGCTTGGCTCGACTGTCCTTGCAAACCTTGCTTCTGTCGGAATCGGCAATATTGGAATAATTGATAATGATGTCCTTGAGATTTCAAATTTGAACAGGCAATATATTCACAAATTTGAAAACATAGGCAGGGTAAAGGCGGATTCTGCTGCGGAGTGGATAAAATCTTTTAACCCCGAGATAAATGTAAGGACTTATCAAATAAGACTTGATGGAAATAATCATCAAGAGATTATTCAGGACTATGATTTGATTATAGACTGTTTTGACTCGTACAGGTCGAAATTTTTGCTCAATGAAATTGCTGTTAAAAATGACAAGATACTGGTTCACGGCGGAGTTACGGAATTTTTCGGGCAGGTTACGGTTATTGTTCCTGGTAAAACACCTTGTCTCAGATGTGTTTTACCCGATGCAGACACCAATACTTATATAGTAAAGGGGGTTCTAAGTCCTGCGGTGAGCACAATAGCATCAATCGAAGCTTTGGAGGCGGTAAAAATCATTCTCGGAATAGGTGAATCTTTACAGGGACAAATTTTGGCTTTTGATGGGTTAAGGCAGGAATATAAAAAACTCAAAATTTCAAAAAATCCTAATTGTCCTTTATGTATTTAGATATTATCAATCTGCATAGTTGCTGATTCAAGTATAAAATTTTATGCCTATTTTAAGGCTGTTTTCAAAAAAATCCCAAAGAGAAGATTGCTGTCAGGACTGCAACCACCACCATAAAGACCACATCGTAATGATGTGGTCTTTATTTTTGAAGATTTTTCCGTATTATGTGGGGATTATTATATTTCGCAATATTTATGAAATATTGAACTAAAGACTTTCTTCTATTTTTTTAAATATTGTTGTTGGAAAGCAAATTTTTCAGGCATATAATCATTAATTGTTCTTATAGCAATTTTATCATCTTGCACACTCACAACAAGGGTTTGGCCATCGCCGTATTTTGTTTTTAGTCTACCTAGAGTTTGCAAACTTACTACGCCGTCTTTATGTTGAATACCGTTATCATCTTTTATAATCCCTTGCCCATAATATGCAACAGCATTAATTTTTACGCTGTTCGGATAGTTCTCTACCGCTTTTGCGATAGCAAGTTCTGCAGGTTCTAAAAACCATCTTTTGCCCCAATCGACTTTTTTGCCTTCTTTTATGTCACAAAAATTTGTCAGCACTGCTGCTCCGATATTTTGTTTTGAAAAATCGCTACATTCGTTTGAGTCGTGGGTATTTTTTGCTGAACGTATTAATATAGAAAGATCTTCAAAAGAAAGACCTTTTTCTTTCATTGAAGTTTCTGCAGAAGGTGAAACCATAAAGTCCAACTCATGAAGCATTTTACCATTTTTAATTAAAGATTCTTGTTCATGTCTTAGAGGAAGCATTTCTTTAACACTTCTTATTTTTAGATTTAGTATTCCACTCTCATCTTTTTCCAAAAACGCAATGCGAGTATTGTCACTAAAAATCCTGTCTGTATTAAGCCAGCTTAGACAATCTGCACAAGAAGCTGCAGCATTTTTATCAGAACCTATGGGTTTAAAACTTGACATAGCAAGGTATGTGACTTTAAATTTTTCCTGAGCTTTTGCGGTATATGCAGGGTCTTTTTTTAATTTTACCAAAGATAATTTGTTTAAAAATTTATTATACGCACCTAAAGTTGCCGAACGTTCACCACATACGGCAGAAATCTGGTTGCGGGTATTGTTAAAATTCGTTGATAAATGCCATGAACCGTCAGCTAAGCCCAAGTTTGTTGCATAACCCGCTTTTGCTATATTTCCGAACAAAAGATTTTTTGTGGAAAGCTCATGGGCTTCAAGAATTTTTCCGAGTAGAGTTATTTTGGTTTTATGATTTATTTCAACCGCTGATGTTGCTACAACTTTTACATCATCGGGGTTAATTTTATATTTTTTTAGCAGCCTGCCTGCTTTTGCCAAACTCGAAAAATTAATATTATCGTGACTTTCTGCTCGTACAAGGTGCAAATTGATTCTTGTATTTGTATTTACAACAGGTCGGTTTTCATAAATATTTGATACTTTCATAAATATTCTCTCTAAAATTTCCTACAAACAGGTTTAAAATTCGTAAAAATATTTTTTTGCGAAAAATCGTTAGAATATTAATTTTTTGTTACAAATCAATATACAGAATTATATGGTTCTACTTCAATGCGACCTGTTTTGACTTCTACGGGTTTGTTATGAAAATTTTCCTTAAGATACTTAATAACAGCATCTTGTCTGGTATAAGGGAAGTATTCTATATCAGGGTTGTTATAGTCTTTTTTTAAGTCTTTTAACCCAGCAACTCCCGTTAATAAAAACTGGTCATGAATCACGGAATATTTTTTGTCATTAGCTTGGTCATCAAGTTTTTCGCCTAAAGAACCGTCATGATTGATCAAATACACATTTTTAACTTTATTATTTGAATCTATAGTATATTTCATACCACCTACCTGCATAACACCGGGAGAGACTTTGGGCAGAGTTGTTGACTCAACACACCAGTTCAGGGTATCAAATATTTGTTGTTTTGTAAGGTCGGTTTTTATAAGCGTATATGATACAAAAGGGAAAGCCTGAGATACTTGCCCCACTGTTATTTGCCCTTTTGGAATCTGCGTCCTTACACAACCTGAATTCACAAATGCTATTTGTGCTTTTTTACCTTTTGTTTCTTTGTTAACAATCCACATCATTGCATCCGCTGCCAAAGAAGCAGTAGGGTTTTCTTCTGCCAAAGGATTTTTGCTTGTTAAGTCTATGTCAGTGTTGCTTATGAATTTTTTTGTTTGTAGGTGTTTTTCTTCCATACGCAAAACTTTTTTTGATTCGGGGTAATTTTCTAGCTTTTCTACTCTGTTGTTGCACATTTCTGGTACTAAATTATTTTTATCATCAAAGACTGCTTTAAAAGTTCCGAAAGAGTCCAAGTTGAAATCTTTAACCTTTTCACCTTCTTCGCAACCTACAGAGATAACTTTTACGGGTTCATCTCGTTCTGATCTATACCATTTGTCAAATTTCTTATGATCATGCCCGCCGATAATAATTTTTACTCCACCTATTTTGGATAATTTTTCATAATATTCTTCTCCTATATCGGAAGCCTTGCCTGTATGAGCTAAAAGACATATTTTGTTTATTCCCTTTTTCTCCATAAGTTCAATTTCTTTGCGTATAGCTTTTTCTGTTTCTTCAAAATTCATAACTTTTATAAAATCATTATGATGAGAAATGAAAGAAAGTTTTCCATAATCAAAAGGAGAAATACCTATAATACCGATTTTTTCACCTTTGCGCTTGATTATGGTTGATTTGGCTATAATTTTTTCCATTGGATTTGGCTTTGTAAAAGTCAGATTGGCAGATAAAAATTTAAAATGTGGTCTTACTTTTTTGACATATTTGACCCAAAAATTACCACCTTCAAGCTCGTGATTTCCCTCGGCAGCAGCAGTTACTTTACACATTTTCATAATTTTAAGAGCAAGTTGGTTAGGTCTTGGTGCAATGTCTGCATTCATATCACCTGATAATAATATAAGCTTATTTTTCCTGTCTTTTTTTAAAAAATCATGGCAGACAGTATAAAATCTTCTCATATTTCTTGGTTGGGCGTGCGCATCGCTGGAATATAAAATGTTAAAGGTCTTATAACCGCTAAATGATACTGTCAATTTTTAACCTCTTTTTCAGCATATATTTGAGGCTCCTTTTATGATTTTCACTTAATCCTATCTTTTAAAGAACTATGATAAAAAAAAATGCCTTTAATCCCTCCTTTAGTTATAAATTGTTACATAATTTAATATGTATCAGAAAAATTACGCATTAGATTGTGGGGCCTATTTTTAATTAGGGAACGACCCGATGTACATAATAGAGCCATTGAAATCCTCGAAAAAATTGCGGGTAAATACTCATCAAAAGTTATTCAATTTAATGAGGTCTTAGGCGCAAATAAGGCGCAACAAAAAAATATGGAAGATGATAAAAAACCGAAAGTAGCAGAAAACCACCCCTTGAGGGAGGTGGTCTTTTGGTGGAGACGGAGAGATTCGAACTCTCGTCCAAAACGGAATCCGGCAAACATCTACGAGCGTAGATCTTATTAGCTCACTTAAGTCAGGAAAGTATCCAAACCCTACGACTAAAGCAAAGCGTGACCGCGCCCGGTTTGAAAGTTATCTTAAATCAGGTTACTTTCATTACCTGATTGCATCTTGCATAAGTGGCCTTACATATCGGCAAGATGGATATATAAGACGGCTGATACCTAGTTAGTTAGAACTAAGCAGCTTGTGCTACAGGAGCAAAAGCGAATTCAGCATTGACAACATTGTTTGTGCCATTTATTTTTTGTTTGCTTGTTGATATCGGAGAACAGCACTCCGACTCGCAGTTTGACTTCATCATCGCCCTGTCAAATCCAGAACGTCCCCATATTTAATTTTCGATGTGCAAATATGAATATATTATACCCTTATTTTAAAAAAAATTCACTCTCTATAATTATTTATTTAGATATTTAAAATGATATGCAGCTTAATAGATAGATAAACAAATAGAAAAGAAAAAAATTAAAACAATATTTCTAAAGTAAAAGAAGAATTATGGAAAATAATTGATTCAAAAGCAGATTAGCACTTTATTGAGATGAAATCTATTTATAAATTGGCTCTTAAGAGTCATTTTATATTATAATCAGAGTTGAAAGTTTATAGGATTTTAGCTTATGGAAGATAAAAAAAACACGGATACTGATGCTCGTAATATTGGACATCTTTGTATAATGTGCGGAAAATGCTGTAAAGCCATTGTTACCGAATATACGCATGATGAAATTGTTGAAATGGCAAATAAAGGTGAAAAAGAAGCTGATATTTTTGTTAATTTTTTCAAAAGATATTCTTCTATTTCTGAAGCAAGAAAAGATGTGCCGGATAAGGT
>JAEWLZ010000277.1 GCA_023457295.1 Cyanobacteria bacterium OH_PDB_112 | reverse complement strand
ATCCAGTTCGCTTTAAATATAACAAAATCATCTAACTTTAAAATAGAATCAGGATGTTCAAAACCTTTTTCGGCGGTTAAATGTTCATTTTTTGAACAAACATTTAATATTATTCCTATATCCTTTAAGGATTTAATATATTTTTGAAAATCAACATAAACTTGTCCTTTTTGAGATTCATTTCCTAACTCAATTCCTTCAACCCCTGTTTCTCCTATTACTCCACCCCAAAGAGTATTATCTAAATCCAAAACAATACTTTTTTTATTTTTACCCAAAACAGATTTTATGATATTAGCTATATTATGACAAAGCAAAGGAATTGACTCCATATTTAGGCAATATTTGTAAAGATACCAATACATTGGATCAAGCCATTTTTCGAGCCCGTAGCAGGATGCTAAATAATTTATATCATTTATATAAAAATTATCCGTATTTTGAGCATAATCATAAAATTCGCAATTTAATTTTGTTATAAAATTCAATCTTCCTCTATAGTCACTGACATCATTATTCCCCAACAGCCTAAATAACAAAGGTTCAAAATTATTTTGAATAATAATACTACCATATTTGGAGTCTATTTTATCCCAAATTTCTTTAAATTTCTCCACAGTTTCATATAACAGCTCCCTTGACTGTTCTTTAGTAAAATTTAAAGATGGATAATTTTGTATATTTTTATTTGAAGTATGTATATAAATAAAATCGGGATTAAATTCTTCTAATTCTGCATTATCAAACATTATTTCTTCATAAAAACGATTAAATTCTCCTATATAGAAAACTGGCTGAATACCATGATTAAGAAGAAATAATTCTAAAATATTTTTTATTTCTCCAATAGTTGAACCACTTAATATTGCTATTTTAGTTTTTAACAAATTCGGCTTAACTACAAGTTCTTTTTTTATAGCTCTTTTATTTTTTAGTATTTCAAAATTGTCGAAAGGATAATTAAGCAAATTCTTCATAAATTATTCTTTATTCCTAAATCTAAGCCATTCTTCTTTTAAAAGACCATATTCTATAATATCGTAGTATTGATATTTTTTATAAACAGCTTGCCTACGTGTTCCTTCTTGCGTAAAATTCAACAATTCCATAATTTTTTGACCGACAATATGCCCTGATAATGTTCCGCCATGAACTCTGTTTAAATTTAAATTATTAAAAGCATGATCTATTAATAATTGATAAGCATCTAATGTACAAGCTAATCCTTCATGTCCTTTTATCCCGATAATGCTGGCTATTTCTGCTGAACGATTGATATAATTAATCTCTTGAAGAGAAGCATTACCTGCATATTGCCCCCCCTTATTACTTATTACTGCAAAAACTATCTTTTCTTTGGATTTGCTTGATGAATTTATAAAATTTTCCAACTCTTCTTTGCTATAAGGGAATCTGTAATGGGAGTTAAATTTACAAATTTCAGCATCATTAATCCATTTATAATAACCTAAATCAATATCCTCTTTTTCTAAAGGTCTTAAATAAACATATTTACCAACTAAAAATTTAACACTCATAAAATTGTCACCTTTAATTAAAAGTATAACGGCATTATATCAAATAAATTATTTATTGTCTTTTAAATTTTAAATGACCTTCTCTTAGACACAAGATTATTTTAAAATTTTTATTTTAATTCTTCAATATTTTTATAAACTTTACAAAAAGCTTCTATAACATCATCTAAGTCTTTTTTTGTCATTCCAGGACGCATGTATTCATGTGTTATTAATTTATTATAATGTAAGTCTTCAACAACTGGACATATTCCTTTGGAATAATTATATTTTTCGCCTGTCATACTCCAAGGAAAACCATTCTTTCCATAAGCAATTTTCTTTTGAAATAATGGTTGTAAGTATAGTGGTTTTACATATCCGCAACCTATTTTAATTCCTTCTGTTTCTCTTAACATTATTGGCATTAATTCTGCTTTAATAGCCTCGACAAATGTATTTCGATTAATCCCCGCAGCCTTTTCATCAAACAAAATACAATGATTATAATACACATGATCAGAATCATTGCGAACTTTTGGCATAGTTAAAAAAGGGATTTTCGAAAGTTCTTTTTCTAAATATTCTATATTTTTTCTTCTTTCACAAATCAATTCAGGTAATTTTTTTAATTGACATCTGGTAATGGCTGCTTCTATCTCTGTCATTCTATAATTAAATCCAATCATATTAACCAAATTAATATCACCTTTAGCTTCAATAACAGCTTCTGCATGATTTCTGATAAGTCTTAATTTATTTGCAATTTCATCGTCATTTGTAACCAAAATTCCACCTTCTCCGCAATGAATATGTTTATGATAATTCAGAGAAAAGATGCCAATATCACCAAGAGTTCCTGCGAATTTTCCTTTATATTTTGCGTAAGGAGCTTGAGCGCAATCTTCAATTATTTTCAAATTATACTTTTTTGCTAAATAATTAATTTCATCGACATTATAGGGTTGCCCCATAATATCTACAACAATTATAGCCCTTGTTTTCGGTGTAATTTTTTTTTCAATTGACTTAACATCAAGACAAAAATAATCCGGTTCAACATCAGCAAAAACCGGAATTGCATTATAAATTAAAGGCGCAGTTGCACTGGCAGACATTGAATAAGGGGAAACTATAATTTCATCAAACGGCTCAGTTTCAATAGCTCCTACTGCGGCATATAATGCTGAAGTTGCTGAATTTACTGAAATTGCATGTTTAACATTAAAAAACTCAGCCCATTCTTTTTCCATTGCTTGCACTTGGTCTCCACCCCAAAAATCCTCATGCCAACAACCTAAAAATCTTGAAAATTGACCATTTTCAAAAACCTTTTTAACATTTTCCAATTCTTCTTCACCAATTGGTAAATATGGAGGAAATTTTTCAGTTCTTACTTTTTTTCCACCATTAATAGCTAATTTCGACATAAATTATTCTCCAAAAATTTTACTATATTATAAATAGAATCTTTTTTCAGCTCAAAAGAATTTTTTCTATTTTGGTTATTCAAAATTTGAAGTTTTATTTTTGATTCAAGGTCTTCTTTTTTATTTATAAAATCTAAAAATTTATTTCGGGTCAAAATAAATTTATTAATATTAGTTTCATTTGGTTGATAACTTAATATATTTTTATCTAAAATCATTGCTTCAATTAAAACCATTGAAGTCATTGATATAATTAAATCTGATGCCATTATCATATCAATAGAATTTGTTTCTTTTTCTATATATAAATATTCAAATTCACTATATTTTGATAATTCCTCCTTAGGATGTAATTTGACAACAAGAGATATTTTTTTATCAATTTTAGTTATTATGTCCTGTAAATCTCTTAAGACTTGTTTTTCATTTCCAAGCCCATAATCTTCGGTATACGGTTCTGATGCAAATGTAATTATAAAATCTTCGCCTTTTTTTATAAATTTTGAGCGAATTTTTTCTATATCCTCCAACTTAATTTGCTTTTTTAAACTTTCAAAATGGGGATTTCCAAAAGAATAAATTATTTTTTCGGGTATCCCCTCTTTTATCATTTCCTGCTTTGCAAAATCATCCATAACACATATATAATCAGGCAAAAAATCAAAGCTTTTGTTTTTGTTATATTTTTGGATATCTTTTAGTCCATATTTAGAAAATCTTATTCCGTAGTTTATCCAATGATCTAAAAAAGCCATTGATTTAATATTCATATTTTTAGCTGCCCGCCAAAGATATTTTTCTGTAAAATCATTTGCGCTCGTACCTGTAAGAATAAAATCAGGAGCAAGTTCTTTTAAAAAATTTTGAATATTTTCGCTTTTCAATTCAACAGCTTGCGGGATTTTTGATATTGCCGGACCTTTTGCATAAACAAATAATTCATGTCCGTTATTTTTTAATGCTTCTATTAAAGGACTAATTGCATTTGCTCCACCTGGATCATGTGCAAACAATAAAATTTTACCCATGTTTTATTGCCTCAAAAGCCTGTTCTATTGAACATTTTAGAGGTTCGGCATAGTTTAAAAAATTATAAATATTATCCACAGCATAAAACATAGCCTTATTCGATTTTGTGTTAAATTCTTCTTTTAATTCAAGTTTTCGATACCCTTTAAAAATTGTATCTTCGATTATATTATAAATTTCTATTTTCAGCCCTGAATCTAAAATTCGTATTCGGGCTTTTTCGAAAATCAAATCGAGTTCAAAAATAGTAAAGTTGTTACAATCTACGCCTTGCATAAAAAACTTTTTATCTGATTGAAAAGATAAAATAGCTGTTTTCGTAGAATCATCACTATAAAAATCAATAAAACCATCTATGACATCCATTTTAAAAGTTTTACCGACCAGTAAATGCAATAAATCAATCATATGCGAACCGTTATGAATAAAACCTTTTCCATAAAATCCATTTCCTGCAAAATATTCTCCAAATGCTCCTTTTTTTATATTTATAGATAAATCTTGAAATTCAGGAATAAATCTTCTTGAATAATTTACTAATACAGGTATATTTTTTGAAATTTCCAAAATTTCTTTTGAGTCTTTCAAATCTTTAGACAATGGTTTTTCCAAAAAAATAAGTTTTGGATTCAATTTTAAAGCTTCTTTTAAACTTGATAAATGAACTTCATCAGGTGTGCAGACAGATATAATATCCGCATTAATTCCTTTTAGATTTTCAAAAAATGAAACACTCCATTTTTGAGCCATTTCTTTAGCTTTTGAAAAATCAACATCATAAAATCCAAGCAAATTAAATGCTTCATGTTTTTGATACGCATGCGCATGTGTTAAAAAAACATCACTGCCAGGAGTATCAAAGCCCCCGGCTATTTTTCCCGCACCTATAATTAAAACATTATATTTTTGCATTTAAATTACCTACCATAGTTATGGTAGTTTATCATAATTAATGTGTCAATGTATTAGTATAAGCCATATTCTTCGATAATAAAACGAGTTCCAACTTTATATCTTTGCTCCAACTTAATCTTGCAGCTATATCAGTTTGTTACTGGAATACTGCCACCTCTATCTCAAAAGATTTAGATGTGTTTATTATTATAAATTTGAACTTCAAGAAGAAATATTAGTTTTTTCTAGTAAAAACCAATTTATATCATCATACGATTTATAATAATTGTCATTATGGTAAGCAAAACCATAATCAACAAGTACTAAATCAGGATATTTTTTCAACATTTCTCCGGCAAAATCCCGCTTAAATAACTTGCCTTCATGTCCTCTGTAAAATACTTCCGTAGGCACGGGATTATAATATTCTGCAATACATATATATTTATTCGAAGAATTATACATTAGCTCATATACATTCTGTAAAGAGTTTGGATTAATATGTATCAAGACCGTTTTTACCAAAACAAAATCCCTTTTATAATCAACCTCAAAATCTAAAATTGATTGATTATACGCCTTTATTTGTGGTTTTTTTTTCAATTCTGCAAAAGCAACTTCATTAATTTCAACTGCTGAAAGTTCAACATCGGGCAAAAGATTTT
>JAEWLZ010000276.1 GCA_023457295.1 Cyanobacteria bacterium OH_PDB_112 | reverse complement strand
AGGCAAGGAGGTGAGCCCATGGAGAAAACACGCGTCGCGTTGTTTGTGGATGGCGCCAATTTCTTTTACATGCAAAAGAACGATCTGGGCTGGTTTGTGGACACCCGCAAGCTGCTGGACTACTGCCGCCAGTTTGGCGACCTGGTGGATGCCTACTACTACGTGGGCAAGGATAACCAGCCCGAAACCTCGCAACAGGCGTTTCTCAGCGCGCTGACCTACATGGGCTACTCGCTGGTGACCAAACCGATCAAAAGCGTGTATGATTCGGCCTCTGGAAAATTCATTCAAAAAGCAAATCTGGACATCGAAATTGTGCTGGATATGTTTAACACGCTGGACAATTATGACCTGGCGGTGCTGGTGAGCGGGGATGGCGACTTCGACCGGCCGCTGCGGCTGCTCAGGGCGCGGGGCAAGCGCTTTAAGGTGCTGGCCTCGCCGCACTTTGTGGCCAGCGAGCTGCGCGATGTGGCGGGCATGCACCTGATTGACCTGGAAACCCTCAAGCCGGAGCTGGAGAAGCTGGACACCGGGAGCGCACGCGCGTCAACGCAAAACCCTTGACAGGCAAGCGCCGCTGTGCTATACTGGCACAGCTGTCAATTGATATGCCTTGACAGCGCCCGGAAAGGATGTTGACCGTGACCGACGTGCAGCGCCCGGAGCAGCGCCTTTTGCACAGCGTGGAGCTGGGCACGCTGCTGGCCTGCTATGGCGGGCTGCTTACCCCCCGGCAGCGGCAGGCCGTGCGCCTGCACTGCGCCGAGGACATGACGCTGGCCGAAATTGCCCAGGAGATGGACGTGACCCGCCAAAACGTGCACGAGCTGGTGACGCGATCCGAGCAGAAGCTGCGCCGCTACGAGGCCGCGCTGCACCTGGCAAGGCAGGCGGCCGAAACCCGGGAAGGGCTGCGCGAAGCGCTGGAAGCGCTGCAGGCCGACCGTGCCCACGAGGCTCGCGCCATTTTGACCCGGCTGATGAATCAACTCGACGAGGAGGAACTGCCCGATGGCGTTTGAAGGCCTGAGCCAGAAGCTCACCGCGGCGCTCGGCAGGCTGACCGGCCGCGGCAAGCTTACCGAGCAGGCGGTGCAGGAAGGTGTGCGCGAGGTGCGCGTGGCGCTGCTGGAAGCGGACGTGAACTACCTTGTGGTGAAAGATTTTTGCAAGCGCATCACCGAGCGCTGCGTGGGCCAGCAGGTGCTGGAAAGCCTCACCCCCGGCCAGCAGGTGATCAAAATTGTGGCCGAGGAAATGACCACGCTCATGGGGACGCAAAACGCGCGGCTCACCTGGAGCTCCAGCGTGCCCACCATCTACATGCTGTGCGGCCTGCAGGGCGCGGGCAAAACCACCATGGCGGCCAAGCTGGCCAACTACCTGCAAAAAACGGGCAAAAAGCCCTGCCTGGCGGCCTGTGACATCTACCGCCCCGCGGCCATCACCCAGCTGCAGGTGGTGGGCGAGCAAGTGAAGGTGCCGGTGTATGCCCACGGCACGCAGGATCCCGTGAAAACCGCGCTGGAAGCGGTGGAGTATGCCCGCGACCATGGCCGCGATGTGCTCATCATCGACACGGCCGGCCGCCTGCACATCGACGATGCCCTGATGGACGAGCTGCGCCGCATCCGCGCCGCTGTGAAACCGCAGGAAACCCTCTTTGTGGTGGATGCCATGACCGGTCAGGATGCCGTGAACGTGGCCAAAACCTTCGATGAAAAGCTGGGCATCGATGGGGTGATCCTCACCAAGCTGGATGGCGATACCCGCGGCGGCGCGGCGCTGTCCATCAAGGCGGTGGTGGGCAAGCCCATCAAGTTCAGCGGCACCGGCGAAAAGTTGGCCGATATTGAACCCTTCCACCCCGACCGCATGGCGCAGCGCATTCTGGGCATGGGTGATGTGCTCACCCTGATTGAGAAGGCGCAGGAAACCATCGACGTGCAGGCCGCCGAAAAGCTCGCGCGGCGCGCGCCCGGCGAGCTCACGCTGGATGATTTTCTCCAGCAGATGCAGCAGATGAAAAAGATGGGCGGCATGAAAAGCCTGCTTTCGATGCTCCCCGGCGGCGCCAAGCTCGGCGATGTGGAGATCAGCGATGACGCCATGAAAAAGCCCGAGGCGATCATCCGATCCATGACCCCGCGGGAACGGCGCAACCCCGGTATCCTCAACGCCAGCCGCCGCAAGCGCATTGCCGCGGGCAGCGGCACCACCGTGCAGGACATCAACAGCCTGATGCGCCAGTTTGAACAGGCACGCGACATGATGAAGCAAATGATGGGCAACAAGGGCATGGCACGCCGCATGATGAAAAACTTCCGCTGACCCGGCCGCCCGCCGCACCCAGGCCGCAGGCGCGGCGCAACCGCCGCCGGGGAGAGGCCGCAAGGTTGGCACAACCCCGCGTGAGAACAGCCGCCGGTGCGGCCAGCGCGCCGCAGCCAAGCCGCGACCCGGCAAGGCGCAAGCCGCTCAACGCATCCGCCCCCGATTCACCCCGCCGTCCGTCACAAACGTGATTGACAATACATTCCGATGAAATAACAGGAGGAAACCACTATGGTCAAAATGCGTCTCAAGAGAATGGGTATGAAGAAGAAGCCGTTCTACCGCATCGTCATCGCCGATATCACCAGCCCCCGCGATGGCCGCAACATCGCCGAGATCGGCTACTATGATCCCATGACCGAGCCGGCCACCATCAAGTTTGATGCCGAGGCCGCCAAAAAGTGGCTGGGCTTTGGCGCGCAGCCGACCGATACCGTGCGCGCGCTGCTCAAAAAGAGCGGCATCCTTGAGGGCTGAGCTCATGAAAGAGCTTGTGCTGTACATCGCCCAATCTTTGGTGGATCACAAGGACGCCGTGACCGTGGAGGAAACGGCGGGCCCCGAGGCCACCATTCTGGAGCTGCATGTGGCGCCTGAGGAC
>JAEWLZ010000275.1 GCA_023457295.1 Cyanobacteria bacterium OH_PDB_112 | reverse complement strand
TAAAAATATAATCATTTTATCTCTTATATGCGCAATGGGAATTACGGGATTATCTTACAGTTCGCCTTTTTATACAAATGATGAAAAGGCAACGATACAGGTATATGAAAAATCAAATCCTTCAATTGTAGCTGTCGACGGGGAGTTGATGTTGAATAATTTATCAAGCGGTACGGGGATTATAATTGACCCGAGCGGGATAATTTTGACAAGTTCGCATGTTATTTCGGATACTTCACAAATAACTGTTACATTTTCAAACAATAAAAAAGTTCCCGCCAAAGTTATTGCGATTATGGGTGATTTGAATGACCTTGCCCTTTTGAAGGTCAATATGGATACACCTCTTAAACCTATTAAATTTGGTGATTCCACTAAAGTTAAAGTGGGACAAAGAGTTTTGGCTCTCGGGAATCCGTTTGGGTTTAACGGTACTTTGACAACAGGAATTATAAGCCGAATAGACTATGAGCGTAACCGTATTCAGACGGATGCTGCAATAAATCCCGGATGCTCGGGAGGTCCTTTGATAAATATGGACGGTGAAGTTATCGGGATAAATCAGTCGATTTATAATCCTGATAATAATCAGTCAAATATCGGCATAGGCTTTGCAGTGCCCTCAAATACAGCAAAAAGAATGGTTAATGAATATTTGAATAATCATAAATTTGCTGTGAATACAGTAAACGAAATCAACTGAAAAAGCCCCGCGTTGGGGCTTTTCATCAATATGATATGAACAAAGTTTGTAATTTTTGCATGGAATTTGAAGTCAGGTAAGAGATTTTCGTTGCTTTGACCGCGTATCGATATTTTGTATCGATTAGGCTAGAGATACTCCGCCACCGCCTCCGCAGCTTCCGCCACCTGAGAACCCGCTGCCAAAAATGGTATCTCCACCTGCTTCAGCTCCATTGCTGTCCAGAGATAAATTGTCACCAAAAATACAGGCAACAGTCCCTGAACTTTCAACTTTCGTTGAAGATCCGTTAGAGAACATTCCACCGAAGATGCTTCCGAGTGAGAAGCCTGATGCAATTTCAGGTGCAGAATCAGCTGAAGCTGAAGCTGCTGTATTAGGATTTAAAATATTATCGAATGATGAAATTCCTAAGCACATCTGTTTTTGCAATCTCCTCGACGTTTTGTCCTCTGATATTTATATAAAAACTTTTTAACTTTCTGAATTTCAAATAATGTCGATTTTGTAACATGTTTTAACATGTTATATTTTTTATATCAGCTATACCGATAATATATCTAAGAATAGAGGGGGTTGAAAACTAATTAAATAATAATAAATCAGCATCTGTTTTTTTGCGTGTACAAAAAACAAAAAAGTTGTTAAAATATTTATTAAACAGCTTTACTAATACAAGTGTTTGAAATACTATAAAGAAAATTAAAAGCATGTACAATTATAGGTAATTAGACAGAAAAGGGGTCAAATAAGTGGAAAAAAACTTTGGACCATTGAACTTCAATGAAGAACCGACAAAATCATCGTCGTTATTTGATACTCCGGCGCAAGTTTCAAGCCATGCCAAAATTAAAGTAGTTGGTGTCGGCGGCGGCGGCGGAAATGCCGTAAATCGTATGATTAAGGCAGGTTTACAAGGTGTAGATTTTTGGGCAATGAATACTGATGCTCAGGTGCTTGAAATGTCTTCAGCGCCAAATAGAGTTCAATTAGGCTCAAAATTGACAAACGGTCTTGGTGCCGGCGGAGATCCTTCAAGAGGGTCAAAAGCTGCTGAAGAAAGCCGTGAAGATATAATGATTGCACTTGATGGTGCAGATATGGTGTTCATTACTGCCGGAATGGGTGGCGGAACAGGTACGGGAGCTGCTCCTGTTGTTGCTCAAATTGCAAAAGAATTAGGGGCTTTGACTGTTGCTGTTGTTACAAAACCTTTCAGCTTTGAAGGACGCAGAAGAATGAATCAGGCTCTTGAGGGTCTTGAGAAATTAAAAGAAAATGTTGATACTTTGATTGTTATTCCAAATGACAAACTTATCGAAGTTGTAGAACGCAGAACTACTATAAGAGAAGCTTTCTATGTTGTTGATGAAGTGTTGTTGCGTGGTGTTCAGGGTATTTCTGATATTATTACCGTTCCGGGACTTATTAACGTTGACTTTGCTGATGTTAAAGCGGTTATGCAAATGTCTGGCTCAGCCCTTATGGGTATTGGTCGCGGTTCAGGCGAAGGTAGAGCATTGGAAGCAGCAAAATTGGCTGTCAATTCTCCATTGCTTGAGACTTCAATCAACGGTGCAAGCGGTGTAATCTTGAATGTTACAGGCGGCCCTGATATGACATTGCATGAAGTTTATGAAGCGGCAGAAGTTATTCACACCGCGATTCTTGATGATGCAATAGTTACTTTTGGCGCTGTGATTGATGATAGAATTCAAGGTGAAATTCAGATCACTGTTATTGCGACAGGTTTTGATTTGCAAGAGAATAAAGGCTTTGGCGCAAAAAGCGAATTATCTAAAGTGGATTTGAATGATTTCTTTGGAGTCAAAAAACCGACTTCTCAAGAAATTTCAACTCCATCCTCAACTCCTTCGACAGGATTTGGCGGATTAGATATTCCTGATTTCTTGCAAAAGTAATTTACGAATTTAAAATAAAAAGCCCTTCATTTGAGGGGCTTTTTTGTATATTTTGGCATGCCTTGTTTGAGGTGATATACTAGAGTCTTAGGGAACGAGAAAAAGGGAATTGCATGCTTCAGGAAGCAACAAAGTTATTAAATACGGCTTTTCATAGCAGTTTTATAAAAAAACTCAGTCAATATTTGCATGATTGTGTTCGAGAAGAAGTTAAAAGCGCGACTTTTCGCAATTTAAAGCAAGATAAGGATAATAAATGGTACTTTGTTCAAAGTGCAGAAACATTGTTGACTAAAGAAGAAGAATCAGGCGGAATACTTGAGCTTGATGGTGCGAATAGTTCTGTTACCGAGCTTATGATGGGGGCTGCGACTTCTCAAAAAGAAAGTTATCTGATTTACGGATATTTGTTCCTGACAGGCAAAAATCCCACAAACAAACGTTCTGAGGAATTTTTGACGCCTTTGCTATACGCTCCATGTAAACTTGAAAGAGATAAGTTAAATATAAATTGCTCTTTGACGGAAGAATTTTTGACCCTAAATACAGGAGCGTTATCCGCTTTAATTCAAACAGATGATGAAGATGAGGCTGACCAGCTTTTTGATGAACTTATTGATGTAGTACCTGATTTGCCGCTTACGAGTGAAAAAATTCAAATATTTTTGACAACACTTAAATCGATTTTTCCTCAAATCCATGTAAAATCATCTATGAATAATCCTTTTAATGAAGAAGGAATTGAAAGTGTTGAAACTGAAAGCGGAATACAAATAAAGCCTGTGTCGGCTATAGTTTTGACAAAAAGACCTTCCATTACAGCAGGTGTTTTGCATGAACTTACGCAAATTGCTGAAAAATCTTCCGGCATAATACGTGAAACGGCTTTAGAGGTTATAAATGAGGAATATATTCGTTCTACCAGACGTGATATAAAACCTGAAGAATCTGATAACAAAAAAAAGACTAAAGAATTTTTTCCGGTCGTGCCTCTTGAAGTTTCTCAAAGTCAGGAAAATGTAATAGAAGCTATTGAAAAACATTCTTTGATAGCGGTTTATGGACCTCCGGGGACAGGTAAATCGCAAACTATCGTAAATTTGGTTTCACATCTTGTTGCAAACGGAAAAACTGTTTTAGTAGCCTCTCGTATGGATAAGGCAATTGATGTTGTTGCGGATAGGCTTAATGAGCTTGGCGCTCCTTATATGGCTTTGCGTGCTGGAAGACAGAATTATCAGAAACAGCTTTATTTCCAGCTTCAAGATTTGTTGTCGAACAAAGTTGATATTGATACAGGATTTGAAGATTCTATTCTTGTTTCTGTTGAAGATATGAAAAATCTTTTGGAAACTATTCAGGGACTTGAAAATAATTGTGAAAAAATTATACAGTTAGAAAAAGATTGGTGTAATTATTTTGCTGAACAGGAAAAACAGTCAAAAAAACTCAAAGAAAGAATTTTAGAGCCAAAACTTAATAACGAAGAAATAGAATTAGCTTTTGAAATAATTGAAAAAATAGAAGAATATCTCGAAAATCGAGGGTTTTTAAACAGTATTTTGAAAAATTTGTCATTTGCAAGCTTGAAAAAAACTCTTGATTTAAAAAATGTTTCTTTTGATTATATGATTTTGCAGGATGTAAAAGAAGAGCTTCTATTTTTGCAAATTACAAATAATCTTCGCAAAGCTGAGATTGAAATTAACAAAATAGGCAATATTCATCAACTTTTGGAAAATATTCGTCTTTTGCGTAGAAAACAGCGTACTCTTGCGATAGATATTCTTAAAAATCAACGCCGTAACTCCCTAAAACGTGTAATCGGGGATCAAATTAAGCGTCAAAGACTTATAGTTCACTCAAAAGCTCTTATTGAACGTAAAAAAAATCTTCAAAACAGATTGCTTGAAGATGAAGATTTTAAACCGCTTTTAGATACATTCCCTTGTTGGTCTGTTACAACTTATGCTATCTCCGAGTCTTTGCCTTTAAAGCCAGGCATGTTTGATGTTGCGATTATAGATGAGGCTTCTCAATGTGACATAGCGAGTTGTTTCCCTGTTTTATTCAGGGCAAAAAAAGCTGTTATTGTAGGAGATGACAAACAGCTTTCGCATCTTTCTTTCCTTGAAAAGAGCAAAGAACAATCTTTTTTAACGCAGCATTCAATTCCTGACAGATATCAGCTTATGTGGCGTTTCAGGACAAATTCAATGTTTGATTTAGCAAATTATTATTCGCCGAACCCTGTTTTATTAGATGAGCATTTTAGAAGTTTGCCGCCTATTATCAATTTCAGTAATCAAGAATTTTATGGCGGTCGAATTCGCATTATGAATAAAAATACTGATGTTAAAGATACAATGGAACTTAATGTTGTGAAAGACGCCAAGGTTGACCTTGATACCACTCGCAATATGGCGGAAACAGAAGCCGTGATAAAACGCCTTATAGAAATTATTAACGCAGAAAAAGATCTTGCAAAGCCTTCAAGTATTGGTATAATATCACCCTTTCGTGGGCAGGTAGAACAGATTAAAAAAGCGGTTGCACAGGTTATTGAGGATAAAAATGTTCTTCGTCATCAGCTTGAAATAGGTACAGCGCATACGTTCCAGGG
>JAEWLZ010000274.1 GCA_023457295.1 Cyanobacteria bacterium OH_PDB_112 | reverse complement strand
GGTCTTTTCTAAAAAACCTGATGCAAAATGGAAAAAAACTATTGAAGACATTGAAGAATTATCAAAAATTCAATATGAAATTCTGTGCAATGTTTCAAAATATTTAAAACAAGGCGGAACAATGGTTTATAGCACTTGCAGCATTGAATTGGAAGAAAATATACTTGTGGTTCACAAATTTTTGCAAAACAATAGAGATTTTGTCCTTGAGTCTTTTGATATACCTTACGAAACAGAAGGTACTTTACAAATAATTCCTTATGAGTTTGATATGGAAGGATTTTTCATAGCAAAGTTTAAGCGTGTGTAAAAATTAAACTTCAACTTCAACACCAAATCATTTTTTTGTGCAAAAATAATAAAGGTGTTTACTTTTAGGGAGAAAAAGATTTGTACAACGTAGCTATAATAGGGGCAGGACCTGCGGGAATTTTTTCAGCTTTAGAAATAATGAAAAACCATCCGGAATGGAAAGTTTTGATTGTTGAAAAAGGAAGTAAAATCGAAAAAAGACAATGTATGGTCAGAAATGGAGCAAAAGCTTGTCCTCCTTGCAAAAAATGCGGACTTTTATGCGGATGGGGCGGCGCGGGTGCATTTTCTGATGGAAAGTTAACACTAACTCCAGATGTGGGAGGCAATCTTCTAGATTATATGACTCGTCAAGAAGTTGAAGAAATAATTAAATATACTGATGACATTTATTTACAATTCGGCGCGACAACCGAACTTCATGGCACAGACACTGAAGAATTTGCAAAAATTGCCCGCCAAGCCACTCTTGCCGAGCTTAAGCTAGTGCATTCTCCTGTACGTCATTTGGGTACAGAAAGAAGTCTTGATGTTTTAAAAGCTATGCAAGATTTTTTGGCGCAAAGAGTTGAAATATTAAACAATGAAGTTGCAAAAAATCTAATTATTGAAAATGATGAAGTAAAAGGATTCACAACAGATAAAGGTAATACATACAATGCGCAATATGTCATAATAGCTCCTGGTCGTGAAGGTGCTGACTGGTTGGCAAAAGAACTTGCCAATACAAATGTGGAACTTGTTAATAATGCGGTGGATGTTGGCGTCAGAGTCGAACTCCCTGCTCCTGTTATGCAAGAAATTACCGATAAACTTTATGAATCAAAACTTATTTATCATGCACCTAGTTTTGGGGATGAAGTAAGAACTTTTTGTATGAATCCAAACGGTGAAGTAGTTTGCGAAAATTATAACGGCATCGCAACCGTTAACGGTCATAGCTACGCAAATAAAAAAACCGATAACACAAACTTTGCTCTTTTAGTCAGCAAAAGATTTACAGAACCATTCAAAGAACCTATTCAATACGGACAGCATGTTGCAAGACTTGCGAATATGCTTTCGGGTGGGATTTTAGTACAAAGACTCGGAGACTTATTGGACGGAAGACGTTCAACACATGAAAGTATTAAAAACAGTATAATAACTCCTACATTGCAATCAGCAACCCCGGGAGATTTAAGTTTGGTACTGCCGTACCGTCATCTTACAAGTATTGTTGAAATGCTTTATGCGTTGGACAAAATTGCTCCGGGCGTAGCATCAAGATACACGCTTCTTTACGGAGTAGAAGTTAAATTCTATTCTTCCAGAGTAAAAATTACTAATGAATTGGAAACCGAAGGAGTTAGAAATTTATTTACAATAGGTGACGGAGCAGGGGTAACAAGAGGACTTATTCAAGCGTCGGCATCAGGAATCCTTGCCGCTAAAGCTATTTGCAAAAGAAGCTAAAGGAATAATAAACGAATGATTTATGACTGTTTTATATTTTTCAATGAACTGGATTTATTGGAAATAAGGCTGAACACCTTAAATGAAGTTGTAGATAAATTTGTTTTAGTCGAATCTGATAAAACCCACACAGGAGAAACTAAAGAGCTTCTTTTTGAAAAAAACAAGCAAAGATTTGAAAAGTTTTTGGATAAAATAATCCACATAAAAGTTCAAGATTGTCCTGATATTCAAAGCGTATCCGCTGATTCTTACGGAAATAGGTGGCTTTTAGAAAATTTCCAAAGAGATTCAATAATGAAAGGGCTTGTAACTGCAAAAAATGAAGATATTATAATAATTTCAGATTTGGATGAAATTCCAAACCCAAAAATAATAAAAGAATATAAAGACAATTCTGTTCAAGGCATTTGGGTTTTACACCAAAAAATGATGTATTATTTTTTAAATAATCTTTGTATTACCAACCCGGTTTGGGATAATGGCACAAGGTTAGGCAGATATTCTGATTTATTAGAACCTCAACAGGATTTTAAAACCAAAGGAGCTCATGAATTTACAAAAAAAGGATTACCGACTTATTTCCGTTTTTGCAAAGGTAAAATAATCAAAAACGGAGGCTGGCATTTTAGCTATTGCGGAGGAGTTGAAGCTATAATAGCTAAACGCAAATCCATATCAGAACAACAATACAATACCGAAAAAAACATGGATCCTTCTTTTATCAAAAAAATGATAAAAGGAGGCAAAGATATTTTGGGAAGAAGACAATTTAAATACCTTCCGACAAAAATAGATTCGAATTTCCCTGAATATATTGTTAAAAATCAAGATAAATATTCACATTTGGTTTTTCAATTAAGTGAAGAATACTTGCGTTATAAGAAAATTTCACTCGCTTTCGAAATTTTCTTTGAAAGACTTTTTTCTGTATTTATTGAACCAAGTTATGTAAAATTTAATATTTTGGGGCTAAAACTTACTTTTAATAAGAGGTCAAAAAAATAAAATGGTATTAAAGTATATTCGAGGAATATTTTATTTCGGATTCAAAAAAAACATAATTATTGAAAAAGATTGTCAGATAAAAAACTCCAAGTTTATAAAAGTTAGTGGTAAAAATAAATTTTTCAAAGGAGCTGTAATTATTTCTGATACTAAAAATGGTATTGAGATAGGCAAAAACAGTAATATATGCAGATATTCCATAATTAACAACGCGGGCGGTTTTATTAAAATTGGAAACAATACTAATATCGGTGATTTTTGCAATTTATACGGTCAAGGTGGACTGACTATAGGAGATAATGTACTTGTAGCATCTTGTGTGCAAATTGTACCAAATCAACATACTTATACCGATATAAATTTACCGATATCAAAACAACCATGCACAGCGAAGGGCATTTTTATAGATGATGGAGCTTGGATTGGGACAAATGTGGTTATCACAGATGGTGTAAAAATAGGTAAAAATTCGGTAATCGGAGCAGGCAGCGTAGTAACTAAAGACGTTCCGGATTTTTCGATAGTTGCTGGTTGTCCTGCAAAAATTATAAAAAAATATAATAAAGAAACAGAATCCTGGATTTCATTTTAGCAATTTACAAAGGATTTTTTTTCGATAACCCGGCTTTTCGAGGAAATTTAGACGGAGTCTTCGCTATTTTTTCTATAATTACAAGATTTCTTTCCATATCATCATCTAAAGAATAATCTAAGATTTCAGCGACATGTCCCCCAAGAATGTGCAAAGCTTTTTTGGCTTCTTTAATTTCTTCTTTAACGGTTTTTGCCTTATATGCCACAAAACACCCTCCAACTTTGGCAAAAGGAATACAATATTCCGCTAAAATATTCAAAGCCGCGACTGCTCGAGCTGACACAAAATCAAAATTTTCACGAAAATCCTGCGGCAAATCTTCTGCCCGTGTATTTAATGCTTTAAAATTTGTCAATCCGACCTTTTCGGCTGCCTGATTTAAAAAATTGACTTTTTTACCGACAGAATCAACCGCAATTATTTCAGATTGAGGAAAAAGTATCGCAATTATAATAGAGGGGAAACCTCCACCTGAACCTATATCAAGGAGTTTGAATTTTTCAGACAAAACAGGAATTTTATTAAAAGCCATAGAATCCAAAAAATGCTTCGTTAAAATAGTATTC
>JAEWLZ010000273.1 GCA_023457295.1 Cyanobacteria bacterium OH_PDB_112 | reverse complement strand
GATATATATTTGACTTGTCTTTTTCGGGAGCGAATTCTAAAGTTTTTTTATAATCATTAAAAGACCCTTCAAAGTCTTGAATTTTTTCACGTTCAATTGCCCTTTTAATATAAAGATTATAGTTTTTAGGATTTTTTTCTATTTGTATATTTAAAGCATCAATTATTTTGTTCGAATGGTTTTTAATTTGTTCAATGCCGAGTTTGCCACGCAAGATAAAATCTAAATGAACAACATCTTTATCTTCAGAATTTATTGCTAATGCATTTTGCAAATAATTAAAAGCTTTTTCAGGCTCTTTTTCTTTCAACAAATTTGCAGCATTAAAAAATCCCACATAATAACCAGGATCAACCTTCATGGATTCTTCATATTCTTTTAACGCCGCTTCAGGGTTTTCTTTTGCTTCCAAAATAAAACCCTTATAACAATGGAACATACCTTTTTTAGGAGAAAGCTTAATTGCTTCATTTATAGATTTTTCAGCCTTATCAAGATCATTCCCGAGATATTTTAAATGCTCTTTGAAATATTTTTGGGCTTCTTCATCAAGCTTTTTTTGTTCGGCTTCCGAGATTACTTTAGAAACAGATGAAGTATTATTTGAATTTTTTTCAACTTCTTTTTCAACTTTACCCCACAATTTGCCATGAGTAACAGCGGCAATAACGCCTATTGTCCCCAAAGCTACAATTGTTGTAGTTACAGGATGTTCTTGCCAAAACGGTTTCTTTTTTTCTTGAGAAAATTCAACAGTATCCCGCCCTTGCCCGAAATAAATTTTTTGGGGCTGTCTTTGTAGCGATACTTGAGCCACCGAAGGAGCATTGACTTGAGGAACTATCATCACCATACAAAAAACCTTTTTGTTTTTACTCAGTTATAAAAACAAAAAGCTTAAAAAATTGCCGTTTTATTTGGTTTTACTAAAAAATCTTTACAATAAATAAAACCTCTGACTTATCAGAGGTTTTATGGAGCGGGAGACGAGATTCGAACTCGCGACCCCTTCCTTGGCAAGGAAGTGTTCTACCACTGAACTACTCCCGCATTTGGTAAAAGTATTATAACTACCTAAAATTTTCTTTGCAAGTATTTTATAAGAAAAAATTTTTAATTAAATTTGTAAAATTTAATTAAGCTAAATAAATAGACTTTTCAAAAGCTTTTAAACCCTAAAATCGCCTTGCAAATTTCTAATAAGTATTAAAATCAGACCTTTCAAAAAATTTATTATTTTTCTTCTTTAATTTCAAAAAAGAATTTCAAAAAATCATACTTGCAAAGTTGAAAAGCTCAAATAAAACTGCTACAGTATTAGCACTATTTAAAAATAGAGAGGTTTATATTAATAAATAAATCAGCCAAAAACAAAGTCATTATCCACTTTTTGGTGTAATAGATTGGTTTTTGATAATTAATTAATTTAGAATGATTTTAATTATAAAGTCGAGTTTATATTTTAGTAGGAGTCAATTATGCACAATTATTTAGGAAATCTAAACATTAAACAAAAAGTTATTTTGCTTACCATAACAGTTTCTGTTTTGATTTTTGTAAGTTCATTACTTATAAGTACTTTTAATATGAAAGCTGAATTAATACGTCAAAACAAATTAAAATGTACTAATGCGTCACAAATGGTAGAAACATTAATTAATAGTTATAAACAAAAAGTTAATAATGGAAACCTTTCCAAAGAAGAAGCCCAAAGACAAGTTCTTGCTGATATTAAAGCAATGCGTTTCCGCGGATATAACTATGTCTGGGTCAACGATTTTAATAATGTATTTTTATCACATCCTTCAAAAGCAAAGGGGACTGATGGCTCCAATCTCACTGATAAAAATGGTGTTGGAGTTATAACAAAAGGAACCAGTATAGCTTTAAGCGAAGGTAGCGGTTTTTATGAATATTATTGGACAAAACCAGGCGAAGACTCATCAAAAACATTCCCTAAATTATCTTATGTAAAAAAGATTGATGGATGGAATTGGGTCATAGGTACAGGAGTTTATATTGATGAACTTAATCAAGCTCTTTGGGAATCTGTTATAAAGAGTTTCCTTGTCAATATTCTTATTACTTTAGCAATTATTTTTATAGTTATTTCAACTATCATAAAAGATATCACAGAGTCTATTAATGAAATAACAAGAGACTTAGATTCAAGCGCAAATCAAGTAGCAGCAGCATCTACTCAACTTCAAACGGTAGGACAAAAACTTGCAGAAGGCTCAACGGAACAAGCATCTTCTATTCAAGAAACTTCTGCAACCCTTGAAGAATCATCCTCTATGATTCATCAAAATAATCAAAACACTATTCAAGCTGCCACACTCGCAAAACAATCAAAAGAATTTGCGTTTAGAAGTAATATAAAGATGAAAGATATGATGGGTTCTATGAACAAGCTAAAAAAATCAAGCTCGGAAATAGGAAATATTATTAAAGTAATTGAAGAAATTGCTTTCCAAACAAATATTCTTGCTCTTAACGCAGCAGTTGAAGCAGCTCGAGCAGGAGAAGCCGGCAGAGGTTTTGCAGTAGTTGCAGAAGAAGTAAGAAACCTTGCTCAAAGAAGTGCGCAAGCAGCAAAAGATACCGCTTTAATTATCGAAAGCAATATCGATTTGTCAGAACAAGGCGTAACAATTGCTGATGAAGTCAACAGATCTTTAGAAGAAATTGATATTCAAACCAAAAAAGTAAGTGAACTTCTTGATGAAATTTCGGTAGCAAGTGCTGAACAAACACAGGGAATAGAGCAAATTAATAAAGCTATATTCCAAATGGAAGCTGTTATTCAGGCAAATGCATCTACTGCTAATGAAAGTGCTGCGGCTTCTCAAGAATTGAGCGCTCAAACTCTATCAATGAAAGATATTGTCCATAGACTTTATGCCATTGTTCAAGGAGATAATACAAATTCTCCCGTTCAAAAAAGTTATACAACAGCACTGCCGACAAATAATGCTCCCAGAATAAGTACTAGACCTTCGCCAGCAAGAAGGCAAGACCCTGAATCAGTTATTCCGCTTTTAAGTGATAACGACTTTTAGGAGCAATTTTTAAATACAAAAACTAAAAGAGCCTGCTTATACAGGCTCTTTTTAAATGGTGCCGCGTCTCGGAATCGAACCAAGGACACAGGGATTTTCAGTCCCTTGCTCTACCAACTGAGCTAACGCGGCATATTATTAACTTTTCAAACTATATCCACCTTTTATTAAAGCAGATTGCGTTTTTGTAAGTACCATAATACAAAGCACAAACTCCTGCGTCAACTGTTTTTTGATAAAAAAAACTTTTTTAAAAAACAGTTGACAATAAACCTTGTTTTTCATACTCTATTAACACTGACGTAAGTCTTAAGCTCCCATCGTCTAGAGGCCTAGGACACATCCCTTTCACGGATGCGGCAGGGGTTCGAATCCCCTTGGGAGTATTTTTTAATATCTAGAACTTTCTCGACCCCAAAAAGGTCGATTTTTTATTATAATTTTCCGCAAACAGGACATTTAGGATTTTTTATAAGATTTATCTCTTTAAATTTCATATCAAATCCATTAAAAGACAACAGCTTGTTTTCTAAAACATTTCCGATTCCCAACAAAATTTTAACCGCCTCAAAAGCCTCCAAAGAAGCTATGGCGCTAACCGCGGGACTCAACACCCCTTTAGTTACATAAGCACTGTTATCATAATCAGGAAAAAGACAAGCAAGACAAGCCGTAGAATTGGGTATTACAGTCATAACCTGTCCTGAAAATTCCGTCACTCCTCCATGAATTAAAACTTTAGCTGAATCAACAGCAATTTTATTGAGCAAAAACTTCGATTCATAGCTGTCAAAAGCATCTATAATCAAGTCATAATCCTTTATTATATTTTTGCAATTACTTTCCTCAAGCCGCAAATTATAAGATATAACCTCAATATCAGGATTGAATTCACCAATCCATTCTTTCGCCGAATCCACTTTGGATTTTCCTATATTAGTAAATTTGTGAATATACTGACGATTAAGGTTTGATATTTCAACAATATCACTGTCAACAATTCCAATATGTCCTACACCGACAGCTGCAAGATTTGCTATTATGGTTGAGCCAAGCCCTCCCGCTCCGGCTATCAAAACTTTGGAAGAAAGTAATTTTTTTTGCCCTTCTTCAGAAATTTCATCAATAAGGATATTCCTGTTATACCTATCCATATCAGACATTAAGAAGCCCTTCCTGCGTTTTTTTAAGAGCTTGTTCTATATCTTCAATTATGTCTTGAACATCTTCTATGCCAATACTAAGCCTGATAAAATCTTCGCTAACTCCTGCTTTTTCAAGGTCTTCAGGACTCAACTGCTGATGCGTTGTACTTGCGGGATGAATTACAAGTGACTTTGCATCACCTATATTTGCAACATGCGAAAGAAGCTTTACACTGTCTATAAATCTTTTTCCGGCTTCCTTTCCTCCTTTAACGCCAAAACCTACCAAAGCTCCGTAACCTTTTTTTAAATACTTTTCTGCAATTTTATTACTTGGATGCGAAGCAAGTCCGGGGTAACTTACCCAACTCACAGCAGGATGATTTTCCAAAAATTGAGCCACTTTGAGTGCATTTTCAGAATGTTCACGAAGCCTTAGAGGAAGCGTTTCAATTCCCTGCAAAATCAAAAAAGAATTGAAAGGACTCAAAGCAGCTCCCGT
Organism: Cyanobacteria bacterium OH_PDB_112; assembly: GCA_023457295.1. GTDB lineage: Bacteria > Cyanobacteriota > Vampirovibrionia > Gastranaerophilales > CAJFVJ01 > JAEWLZ01. Next base: position 5,541 of record JAEWLZ010000273.1, on the reverse strand, counting down.
GTCACGAAGAAGTTGAAGCCTTATTTTTGCAATATAGGCAGACTCTCCGAAAGTTTCTACAAAGCTAAGTCCCTGATAACCTGGAGCAGGCTCTGTAAGCATTGGAAATTTACCTGAAGACGCCCAATCGAATTTGCCCGAATCCACAATCACACCCGCCATAGAAGTTCCGTGACCGCCTAAAAATTTTGTAGCGGAATGAACAACAATATCAGCACCAAAGTCAATCGGTTTTAACAAATAAGGAGTAGGAACCGTATTATCAACAATAAAAGGTATACCGTGATTATGAGCAACTTTTGAAATTTCTTGAAAATCAGGAATAATTAACCTTGGGTTACCGATACTTTCCGCATAAATTAGTTTGGTTTTTTCGGTTATCGCAGCGTCAAAATCCTTAGGATCTAAAGAATCCACAAAAATTGTATTTATGCCAAAATCTTTTAAAGTATTGGCAAAAAGGTTGTAAGTTCCACCATAAAGAGCGGAAGACGCAACTATTTCGTCCCCTGCTTTCACTATATTTAAGATAGCATAAGTAACGGCGGCGGATCCTGATGCCACAGCAAGACCAGCAATACCGCCCTCAAGCATTGCAACTCTTTTTTCCAAAACATCAGTAGTAGGATTCATCAAACGAGTATAAATATTTCCAGATTCTTTAAGCTCAAACAAATTTGCCGCATGCTCTGTGTCATTAAAAACATAAGCCGTTGTCTGATAAATAGGTAATGCACGTGAATTTGTAGCCGAATCAGGCTCTTGCCCGCCATGTAATGCGATTGTGTTCTCTCTCATTTTTAAACTCCTTTTACTACACTAACTATAAAGCTTTTTCAATAAAAAAACCACCGTTTTTTATCTTGAAATCGATGGTTTGAATTTTATAACAATTTTACAACTAAAACACCGATTATTGATTCACTGGAGCGACCTTAGAACACATCTTATAAACAAAATCTGTTGCATCCATAATCGGTGTAAATGCTTCTATATAAACCAATTTTTCACTGCGACGCGCAGTATTTAAAGCATCGTAAAAATCTTTTTCGGTTTTTGCTTTGAATGTCAAAACTTCTCCGTCAAAAGCTTCAATAAATTTTGTATAGTCCCATTTGGCTATGTCATTGTATTTTTCCATTGGGTCATCACACAACAATCTTTCGATAGTATATCCCTGATTATTAACTACTATTATAATAGGGTTAATGCCGTATCGAAGCATTGAACTGAGTTCCTGAGCCGTCATTTGGTGAGAACCTTCACCTGTAATCATAATTACACGACGGTTTTTATCCGCCATACCCGCGCCAAAACAAGCAGGAGTTCCCCAACCGATAGAGCCCCATAATACTTGATTGCAATAATCAACATCTTTAGGCAACTTTATACCGATAGAACTAAAAGATGACAGGCCTGTTTCTGTGACATAAATATCTCCACTACTCAAAAAATTCTGCAACGCCGAATAAATATAATTTTGGTTCAAATCTTTATCAGTGGCTTCAGTTGTTTCGTAATAAGTTGTTTTTTGCAGGATTTCAACTTTTTTGGGATTTATATTTTCAATAAGCTTTTCTAAAACATCCCAAATATAAATATTTCTATATTCTTTACCCTGTACCTTAATATAATTTGCCTGAATATCTACAAAACTGTCAGAGTCTATATTCGAAGTAAATCCTCCGGAATTAAGGTCTGTCATAAGCAAACCAAAACCTAAAACGAAATCGGATTTCTCAATAAACTTGCCCATATTATCGCACAGCATAGTTCCGCAATAAGTCCCTAAAAAATTGCCCAAAGTTTCATCAATAGAACTTTTTCCCATGGAAAGAACTGTTGCAGGAAAACCTGTTTTCTTTACAAGTTCATTCATCTGCTTTTGCAGCCTGTATCTCATAATAGGATGATCGCTTATAATAACTGGCGTTTCAGCTTTTTCCGCAAGTTCTAAAATATGATTTACCGCCTCATTTAAGACTTTTTTATCACTTTTTTTAATTTCAAATTCTTGTGTTGTGATATTTATAGGACTTGTACAAAAATCATTATAAATCGCGATATACACAGGTTTTTTCTGATGATAAGCCACCGACAAAGCTTCTTCTATTTCTTCCTGCGCATTTTCTTTTGTCAAAATAACACTATGAGCAGTAACTTTGGAATAAATGTCATAAAAAGTATGATAATCTTCCGCTCCAAGACAATGGTGAATAACTTTTTTGGCATCTCTTGCATGCTTATTGGGCATTCCCACTATTTTTATAACCGGAACATTTTCAGCATATGAACCGGCAACCGCATTTATTGCGCTAAGTTCGCCTACTCCAAAAGTAGTTATTATCGCGCCAAGTCCTTTAATTCGCGCATAACCGTCAGCCGCATAACCAGCATTAAGCTCGTTACAGCAACCTATCCATTCAGTTTTGTCATTATTTTGGACCGCTTCCAAAATATGAAAATTATAATCTCCGGGAACACCGAATATATTTTCGACTCCCATATCATTTAATCTTTTTATAAGATATTCGACAATTGTTTGCGCCATTACAATAATTCCTTTTCACTAATATTCATCTGTACTGTACTTCTTTAGGTTAATATATCAAAAATATAAAAAGAAAAAAAGCCCTGATAGTATATGTATTTCTATGTTAGAATTTTTTAGTAATTCTTTCAAAAAGGTAAAAAATGACCCTAAATAAGAAGTTTTTATTTCAAAATTTATCAAAAATCCAAAAATCTTCTCTTATTTCTTATTTAAAAAGCTTTATTTCCAAGAAAAAGTCTTTTGATACATTTTTTTTATACGAAAAATTTTTAGAAGAACAAGAATATTATATCGAAATAAAAAAACCTTATTTTTGTTTTATAGAAGAAAATTTAAAAAATGATATGTTTTTAAAAGACCTAAAAATCTGTATAAAAGATATATGTTTCCAAAAAGAACAAAAAGAAAAACAAAAACCTTATCTTGAAAAACAAAAAGAATTTAACAAAGAACAACGTAAAAAAGCTCAAAAATACAAAATGTCTAAAGAACCTCCGACTCAAAAGCAGCTTAGCTATTATAAATCTCTTTGCAAAAAACAAAACTTACAGCCGCAAAATTTGGAAAATTTGTCAAAATTAGACTTAAAAAACATGATAGAAACACTTTTAAACGATTGATTTATCTAACCTGCGGTAAAGATATATAGAAAGTTGTTCCTTTTTCATCACTTGTTTCAAACCAAATATTGCCTTTATGTGCTTCGATTATTTTTTTTGCAAGAAAAAGCCCTGTTCCTGCGCCTATTTTCCTTTCAATAGCAAGAGCCATTTCATAACGTTTAAAAATAACTTCCTGTGTTTCTTTTGGTATTGCATGTCCTTTATTGTGAATACTTATAATTGCTCTTTGATTTTGGCTGTAATATTTTATCTCAACGGCATCTCCCTTCGGAGTATGTTCAATAGCATTTTCTATTAAAGTATTTAAGACTTTCATTATTTCTTGTTTATCAATTCTTACCAAAATTGGCTGATGTGATTTTACAAAATCAATTTCAGCATTGTTTTTATCGTCATTTTTAAAGATATAAACTATATGGCTAAGAATATCATCGATATCATAAGTTTCCAACAATAATTCCTTTTTTCCCGCATCATAATTATATATATCTACAGATTTATTCAAAAGAGAAATAATAATATTATTATTATCTAAAATTTCCTCCAAAATTTTTCTGTTTTGTTCATTTTCGCAAGGAATATTTTGAAGCAAAAACTCTATCGCTAATTTTTCTCCAATTAAAGGTACCTGAAAATCATGCGCTAAAGTAAGAATAAAAGAATTTCTTAAATCTTCAATTTCAATAAATTTTGAAATATCCCAAATAACACCCACAATAGCTGCACTTATTGCATTTATAAGCTCTATTTCTTTATCAGTCCAAATCCTAGGATTTTCACAACAAAGCATTACAAAACCTAAAAGTTTATTTTCTTTGTTATATTTTACAAGCGGAATGCCCATTAAAGCTTTGATTTTATATTTTTCAAAAAATTTAAAACAATTTTTGCTACAAGAACAATCAAAAATATCGTTGACTACAAAAGATTCAAAATTATTAATAAAATTAGAAAACTGCTCCGAGCAAAGTTTTGGGAAATCAATATTAACAGTTGATAAACTTTTTCTATTTTTAAGATATTCATATTTTACATTAATATCTTCCGACGTTATTACGGAATACTCTAAAAATAACGCTCTATCAACATCAAAAATTTCTAACAAAATTTTTAAAAGCTTTTTATAAGCTTGTTTTAAATTTCTTGTAAGCTTCATTTCCGAAATTATATTACGCAAAGTACTCTCTTTTAGCGCGGTATTTTTTTGAAATTGATACAGCTCTGCCTGCCTTATAGCCATATCAAGCTGGGAAACAATACCTTCCAAAAAAATTACTTCGTCTTTATTCCATTTTCTATAATTATCATAAGAGGCTAAAGATATACTTCCCCAAATTTCTTCTTGAGATTTTATCGGTACTAGAATAAAAGACTTAATTCCCAAATTCAAATATGCTTGTTTAATTTCATCAGGCAAATCAGAATCTTCCATATTTTCAATAACTTTAGTGCTTTTTTGAGTAATCAGATAGCCTTCCCAATATTTAGCGATAAAGTTATAATTTTTCATATCATCTTTGGAAAATTGGTTTATCTCTTCTCTTGAAGTTACTTCAACAAAAACATTCATTTCAACAAAATTAATACACCCGGCAAAAACTCTCTGCACATCAAACAATATTAAAATTTCTTTTGAAATATTTAATAAAATTTGATTAATATCCAAAGAACTTCTTATTATTTCTATAACTTTTCTGTTTGTTTTTTCTCTTTCCGCCTGATGTTTTACTTCAGAATACAAATCCGATTGTTCTAATGCCAGCGAAATATGTTTTGAAATAATAACTAAAAATTGCTTCATACTGTCAGACAAGTGAAAACTCTTATGTATGTAATGTAATACTAAAAATACAAGTTCACCTTTTTTGCTCCAGACAGGTATAGCAAAATCCGATTTTATTTCTGCTTGTTTAAAATACCTGTCGAGTGCTTTATTTTCTGCATTATGTTCAATAATAAAATCTTCTGTAACTTCAACAGGATAAATTCCTTCTTTATTTTTGACTTTATCAAAAAAGTACCTTAAACCTTCTTGGTCAGGTACAACATTTTTTAAACTTTTTATTTCACTCGATGAAAGATATTCAACATCAGGAGCTAAAAACATCTCTGATTCAATATCAAATGCTCTTAAATAACATCTATCGGCATTAAGAGTTTTACCAAGTTTTTCAACTATTTTTTGTTTTATTTCCTGCAAATCAAGACTACTTCTTATGGCCTCTACTATTTCCCGAAAAAGAAGTTCTTGCTCTATTTTGAGTTGCAAATCTTTATAAGTTAAAGCTTGATTTATGGCAAAACCGGTATGAATATCAAAGTATCTTATGGCATCTAATTCTTCTTTAGTTAATTCAACTCTTT
>JAEWLZ010000272.1 GCA_023457295.1 Cyanobacteria bacterium OH_PDB_112 | reverse complement strand
TGGAACGGCAAAAGCTCTCAAAGATAAAGGCATTGAGGCTATTGAAGTTTCTGATGTCACAAAATTCGAGGAAATTTTATCGGGTCGTGTAAAGACCCTTCACCCTGCGATTTTTGCTGGTATTCTTGCCACCGATGCGCAGTTGTCTGAAATCGAAAAACTGGAAATCGCACCGATTGACCTTGTTGTTGTCAATCTTTACCCTTTTGAAGAAGCATCAAAAAAAGATTTTATAATGAAAGATTTGGTTGAATATATTGATATCGGAGGTGTTTCACTTCTTCGTGCCGCTGCGAAAAATTTTGAGCGTGTGAGTGTTTTATCTTCGCCCGAGCAGTATGCTGAGTTTAAGTCCGAAAATTCTCTTGAATATCGTCAAAATCTTGCAAAAGAAGCATTTTTACTTACGTCAAAGTATGATTCTTTAATAGCAAATTCATTATCTCAAAGTACGGCTTTGGCTGAAAATATGAATTTATCACTCTCTAAAAAATCCGATCTTCGTTATGGTGAAAATCCTCATCAAAACGCGGCTTTATATTCGTTTGAAAATGAAGTCGATTACGAAATTTTAAACGGTAAAGAATTATCTTACAACAATATCGTTGATATTGCCTCAGCGCTTGATATTGTAAGCGAATTTTATGATGTGAGTGCTGTTTCTATAATTAAACACAATAATCCATGTGGAGTGGCTCTGGGTGGGGATATTCAAGACGCCTACCTGAAAGCGTTTGATTGCGATCCGATTAGTGCCTTTGGCGGAATAATAGCATTTACGCAAAAAGTTACGCTTGCCGTTGCAAAACATGCTTCGGGTGTTTTTCTGGAAGTCCTTATCGCTCCTGATTTTGAGCCTGAAGCTTTGGAACTTTTGAAACAGAAGAAAAATCTTCGACTTATAAAACTCAATACAAAACTTGTTGACTACAAAAAATTCAAAACACTTGATGTGAAAGCTTCTCCGTTCGGGGTGCTTGTTCAGGATGCTGATTTAAAAGACCTTGATAAAGACACTTTCAAGGTTGTAACAAAGAAAAAGCCGACTCAAGAACAATTGGAAGATATGATTTTTGCGTGGAAAGTCGCAAAATACGCCAAGTCGAACGCTATTGTGATTGCAAAAGACAAACGCACGCTAGGCATAGGCATCGGTCAAACAAGCCGCATAGGCTCTATGGAAATAGCGTTGAATCAGGCTTGTGATGATACAAAAGATGCTGTTATCGCATCAGACGGATTTTTTCCTGCTGTAGATAATATTCATGCCGCTGCGCAGGGGCGCATCGGGGCTATAATTCAACCCGGAGGAAGCATAAAAGATAATGACGTTATTGCAGAGTGCGACAAGTATGAAATCTCAATGGTGACAACGGGTATAAGGCATTTTAAACACTAAGGATTAAGAATGGAAAAAGGTTTGTTTATTACGCTCGAAGGGGCTGACGGCTCAGGAAAAACGACACAATTGAACAAAATTGTCGAATATTTTAATGAGCAAAAAATCCCATATATTATAACCCGTGAACCCGGCAGTACAAAGTTGGGACAGAAGGTGCGCGAGATTTTGCTGAACCATGACGGAGTTGTCGATAGTACATGTGAGATGTTTCTTTATCTTGCAGACAGAGCGCAGCATATTGCAACCGTTGTAAATCCTGCACTCGCAGAGGGTAAAATCGTTCTTTGTGATCGTCATACCGATTCTACTGTCGCATATCAGGGATATGCGCGCGGGCTTGATATTGAGAGGATAAATTATCTCAATAATATTGCAACGCAGGGGCGAAAACCTGATTTGACGCTGCTTTTTGATGTTGAAACTGATGTAGCCATGATGCGTGTTGGTAATCGCGCTGAAAAAGACCGTCTTGAAGCGGAAGGGGCTGCATTTCATGCGAAAGTCCGTGAAGGGTATTTGGAAATAGCAAAACAGGAACCCAATCGTATAAAAGTAATTAACGCAAACCTTTCTGTTGAAGAAGTTTGGGAGCAAGTTCTTGAGGTTTTGCAGGGAAATATAATTTCTTTGTAATCTTTTTTAACAAAATAGCAAATAAAAATTTTTTCTGTTTTTTAACAGGTATAATAAATTTAATATTCCGAGAGAACCAAGGAAAGATGATGGCAGACATAAGACTTTTTAACCGTAAAAAACAACTTTTCGCCCTTATAGGACGAGAGTTGAACTCAGATGCCACGATAATAAAATCAATTCGTCCAAATTTTTTCAAACGTCTCGATGATTTACTTTCCGCCTCAAGGCCCGTTTTGGTGGCGGTATCGGGTGAGTCTGCGTCAGGTAAGACCACTTTTGTAAAGATAATCAAAGAGCAGGCGGCAAGAATTCAAGAGCGCCGTGAAAACCTTATACTCAGTACAATTAAAGGCGATAATTATTTCAATGATATCTCAGAAGGCATCAAAACTTACGGCAGTTTCGATGATCTTCTTGCATCAGGCTACAACCCTGATTCACCTAGCAGTTTTCAGCTTGATTTGATGCGAAAAGACTTGACGCAGCTTATTTGTAGGAACAATGTTTGTATTCCCCGTTATGAAATTAACGGAACCGGAGTAAGTGTTCCAAATGCTGTTGAAATTACACCCGCCGAGGTCATTATGGTTGAGGGAATGTGCAGTCTTTACGATGATATTCATGATATTTTTGATTTGAAGGTTTATGTTGATATAGACCCTGAAGTGCAGGAAGAAAGGTATTTGTGCCGCTGTAAAGAACGCAATCAAGCGGTTGATGATGCAAAAAAACAACTTGAAATTGTCACTCAGTCGGCAGAAGCTTATATCAGGCCGACAAGGAAGCATGCTGATATTGTAATTAACGGAAATGCTAATTTGAATAATCTGAAAAATTTTGCGTTAGATTTTATGAAAGCATTGCAGGAAGTTATTCCGCAAAGCGAACAATTTTTTGAAAAAGTGTAAATACTTATGGAGAACATCCATTTGCATTTGATTGCGCATTCCTTATCCATCTGAAAGTTTTTACAGATGACGGTTTTGTAATGTTTCCATTGATTTTTGCGGCAAATTCCTGCGATGATGCGCCCTGAATTGACAGAGGAGGAATTTCGGCTCTTATGTTATCAGGTACATTTGTTTCCACAAGTCCTATTGAACATCGTGCCAAATTATCTAGTATGGGTACTCTTTGAAGGGCTTTTTCTAAAGAAAAATCTCCTAACGGTCCTAAAATTCCCACAACTTCTTCTGATAATCTACCGTAAACATTTATACTTCCGTTAAGATTAATATTGTTTATATAACCCTGCATTACAAGGCTTAAACGAGGTCCCATTGTTTTAAAGGTATCTATTTTAACCACTCCTCCGGGGAGGAAAGTAAGATGCCCGTATGCTTGCTCAAATTCGCCTGTGCGTTTGAGCCTTACTCCGTTCAGTATACGGTTTATGCTGAGAGATAAAATATTATTAGAAAGAATATTTGCAGCTCTTAAATAGTAGTCAATGCGTCCTAAATCACCCATTTCACCATTCAAAATTTTAACGTTTAAAGCTCCTCTCATGGTTTTTACTATTTGCTCAGGATTTGAACCTCGGAAAGAAAGCTTCATATTGGAAGATCCGGCTCCTGATATTTGACCGGGAGGCATTCCCATAAATTTTTCGCCAAAAAGACTCATATCTACGCTGCGTGCTTTTAAATTTAAAGAAGTTACGGAGGTAACCACATCATAGGTCACAGTACCGTTTATTGTGCCTTTCAGCATTGCTGTTGAAAGATTTTCAGCCCTCACAATATTGTATCTGTCAAGAGTAAGTCCTGATGAAAAATCATAACAGGGAACATCATTTAAAATAAAAGTTTTTGCAGTGATATTTCCTGATTTTATAACTATCGGGCTCAAGTGAATAGCGTTATTTTTATGGAGAGAATACTCGGTTATTTGTTGTTTTTTAGGCGCCATTTTTCCTAAAAGTGAAAAAATTTCATCGCCATCAAATGTTCCGGCTTTTATTGTCAAAGTTTCTATTATTATAGGCTCTGTATTTTTTATATCTATTATAGTTTGAGCGTTTAAGCCTGTTTTGCCTGAATTAAAGTTTAGTATATTTGCTGTGATTTTTTTGTTTTTAAAAGTTACCGATGATTTTGAAATTTTAGCTTTTAAATCAGGTATAACTGTATTTGTAAGAATAAAATCACCTTTTATATCAGGGCTTTTTACTGTTCCGTTTATGGTTGTTTTTCCTGTTATTTCGGAAACACAATTTTGCCCCAAAGGTAAAGATATTTTTATTGGGTTTAATATTTTTATTTTTATATCATCAAAAATTTGATACTTACCCGTGTTTTTTATAGCACCTGTTGCTGTTGCTATTTGAGTTGTATTGTTTAGGTTCTGGTCAAAATTTGTTAAGAGATATTTTTTAGAAGTTTTAAACAGTCCTACATCCGATAATTTTATAGTTTTGCCGTCAATATTGAAATGCAAGTTTAAAAGACTGTTTGAACCTATGTCTTGAATAAGAATGTTATTATAAGGGTCATTCAATATTTGCATTTTTATTTTAATCAAATTATTTTCATCAATTAAAATATTGCAAATGGTCGGAACTTCGCCATGTCCTATTGGACCTGAATGAAGAATATTTGCAAGGTCTGCTGCTTTAAGTTTTCCTTTCGCATTAAGAGTTATCGGATTTTTTTTTTGATTTAGAGGTACTTTACCGTTCAAATCAAAAATTGATTTGTTTATATTTAGTTGAGGGACGCTTAATACGGCTTTATCTTTATCAAGTATTATCTTTCCTGTTGCAAAAGTTATTTTTGAAGGATTATTTTTTATGCTTAAATTTATTTGGCTTAGGAGTATATTTCCTTGATAATTCAGCTTTTCGAGCTTGCCTGATAAATTTATTGTTGCTGAAATTTTACCGTTAATTTTAGAAACATTGGTCATTTTTGATTTGGCGGTTTTATTTTCGGTAAGAGATTTTATATTTACAGAAGGAACAATTATTTTTACGTTTGCATAAGCATTTTTGTCAATAGAGCCCTTTACTTGAAATTTATTGTTGTCAATTATTCCGCCTGTATTTAAAAAATTTATATTATTGTTGTTTAATTTTATATCAGAGTTAAAAGAATTTATGACTAAAATACCTTCATTATAGTTGATTTTTGCGTTGTTTATTTTCAAAAATCCGCTTGAGTGAATTGTCTTAAGGTCACTTTTTAATTTTAAATCAGCAAACAAATCTCCCTGAAGTTTCAATTTTTTAAGGTTGTCGGAGTTTTTCCCCATCGAAGCAAGTACTTCATTAATAAACATTTGAACTTTATCAAGCTTCATGTGCGAAGTTTTTAATTTGCAGTCTATGAAATCTTTTCCGAATTCGCCGTTAAGATTTATAATTTCTTGCGGGGCAATACAAATTTTTGCATCGGCAAAAAATTTATTTTTTTTAGCTTTAATATGTATTCGACTGTCTGGTAGTCTTGTTCCGTTAAGCTTTAGGCTCAACTTATCTAAAGAAATTTCCCCGTGGATATCTTCAGGTGTTTTTATTTTCAAGTTTGCGACAAGATTTGCTCTTGCGCAGTTTCTTGAAATTTCATAAATAGGATTTATGGGGGTAGATTCTTCCATGCCTGTAAGAGGGTGTTCTTCTTGATATTTCATAAATTCGGGCATATCAATTTCGGTCTTTATATCGTAGTTTAGACTTCTTACATTATTTATAGCCATAACCCCGTTAGCGGTTACCTTTGTTCCGAATTTGCTGTTTAGCCCTGCAACTTGTATTTTTTGTCCTTTTGCTTTTGTATCAAGAGGTTTAGGAGTGGTTTTATCCAAAAACTCTATTTGATAATCTTTAACCAAAATATTCATACCGTCTGTAATTACTTTAAAATCACTTTTTTTGTTTTGTTTGGGTGGAATTTTTTCAAAGTTAAATTTGCCTGATTTTTCTTTTACTACATAAAAATCAGGAGAAACCAGATTGATATCGGCTATTTGGACTTGTTTTGCAAGCAAGGGAATAATATTTACAGAAACCCCTGCTTTTTGTGAATGAAAAAGGGTTTCACCTTGTTTAGTCTGTATGATAGGTTCATCAAGAGTGACTTTTACTTTTAAAAAAGGCGCGCTTGAAATGTTTATTTTTTTGACTCGAAGATTTAAATTGGTAGATTCTTCAAAGTTCTTATATATAGTGCTTTTAAATTGTTCTCCATTAATAAAAAAAGGTATGGTTTGTGCTGCTGCGAGTATTCCAAATATTACAGCCAAAACAGATACAAGAGTTATTTTTAGTTTTTTATTCATTATTTTTTACCCGAAAATTAAATTTGATACTATTAAAGCGGTACTTAGTCCTATAAGGTCTGCTATTATGCCGACAGGAAGTGCGTGGCGGAATTTTTTTATACCCACTGCTCCAAAATAAACCGTCAATACATAAAAAGTTGTTTCAGAACTTCCTAACATTATCGCAGCTGTTAGCGTTACAGGATTATTACCTCCATGTGCGGAAGCTATTTCGGAAAAAATACCTATTGCTCCCGAGCCGGATAGAGGTCTTATAATTGCAAGAGGAAGGGTGTCCACAGGAAAATGCAGTATGCTTAAGATTCCTGCAAGATGAGTTCCTAATATATCAATTGCGCCTGATGCTCTGAACATTCCTATTGCCACAATTATGGCTACCAAGTAAGGAATTATTTTTATTCCGACATCAAAGCCTTCTTTTGCTCCGTCAATAAATGTTTCGTATACGGGAATTTTTTTTACCAGTGCAAAAATAATTATTGTGCTGAGCATTAAAGGCAAAAGCCATAGAGAAAGGAGTTCAAGAATGTGTTTTACTTCTGTCATTTTACACTCCTTTTGGAAAAATATTCAAAAATTTTGGCAGAAAATATGGCTCCGATTAATGCCATAGATGTCGCAAGCAAGGTGGGAAGAATTATTATTGCGGGATTTTTGCATCCTGTTGCGGCGAGAATAGCCATTGCAGTAGCTGGAATAAGCTGAAATCCTGCGGTGTTTATTGCTAAAAACATACACATAGGGTTTGTGGCTGTTTCTTTTTCGGGATTAAGTTCTTGCATTTCTTGCATTGCTTTTATTCCGATAGGCGTGGCCGCATTTGTTACTCCAAGAGCATTTGCAGAAAAACTTGTTGCAATATTGCCTAAAGCAGGGTTGTTTTTAGGGATTTCCGGAAAAAGAAAATCTGTAACCGGACGTATAATTTGAGCTATAAGATTCATAAGACCTGATTTTTCGGCAAGTTTTACCATACCAAGCCAAAAAGACATAATTCCTATTAAAGAAATAGCTATATTTACTGCCGCTTTTGCAGAAATCATAATAGAATTTGTTACAGCATCAATTTTTCCCGTAAAGGCCGCAGTAATCAAAGATACAAGTATAAAAAACACCCAAATATAATTAATCATAACTGTTTTCCGTTAATTATCTATATAATTATTTTACTGCATAAATCTTCAAATGATGTGTTACATTTTATAAATAAATTGTAACAAGTCTGATTACCAACCTATAATTAAACTTCAGGAAGAATAAAGATATTAAAATGAATAATATTTTAAAGCAGGAGAACGAAAAACAAATATCCAAGCTTGTGAAAACAGGTTATAAAATGCTGAAAATATTATTAATGCTTATTGAGAAGCCTTGTAATTATAAAGAAATAAATGAAGCTTTTTTAAAAGATTTTTATCTTCAAAAAGAAGTTTCTGATGATATGGTTTGCATGTATGTTAATACTTTACGAGAAATAGGGTGCGATATTTCCCGTCCTTCACGCTCAAATAATTTTTGTTATATTCTTAATTCTCATCCTTATAAACTAAAAATTTCTGAAAAAGATTCAAAAATGCTTGAAACAATTTTGAAAAATCTTGTTAAGGGTTCGGATTGGCTTTTGCTGCTTCAGGTTTGCGAATTTTTTTCTTATTTAAAAAAAATATGTTCAGAAGATTCTGATTTTAATTTTTTACGAGTAATTTCAAATTTTATAAAGTTAGATTTTGAACTTGTTAAAAAATTAAATTATTGCTGCGAGAAAGAAAAATCTATTATTTTGGAATATTTTTCTCCTAATTCCGGCTTAAAAGAGATTGGTTTTAAAGTTCAAAAAATTTCTCTTGAAAACTCACGACTTTATTTATGGGGCTACAATTCGGAAATTAAAGAGTTTCAGTATTTAAGAGTTGATAGAATAAAAAAAATAAATGTCGTGAGCCTGGAAAAAACAAGTGAATTTGAGGATGAATTTCCCAATGCTTTGTATAAACTTTTTAATCAAGATATAAAAAATTTTGCAGCTGATGAATACCAAAAAATCATAAAAATTGAAAATAATGAAATTTTTATAGAAGAAGAGGTTAAGAATCGTTGTTCGTTTATTCAAAAAATACTTACTTATGGCGAAGATTGTATGCTTTTAGAACCGGTTGATATAAGAGAAGAAATAATATCTTCTTTAGGGGAGGTTTTAAAAATTTATGAATGATATCCAAGAAACTATAAATATAGTTCCAAGCGGATACAGGATTTTGTATGTCTTATCTTTGCTTTTGGATGGCAAACTTTCTCATAATGAAATAAATCAAAAACTTTCTTCCCATCCTTTTGTGGCTCAGGATTTTACAAAAGATACTCTTATTAAAATAATAAACACATTAAAAGCTTCGGGAATTGAAATCAGCAAAAAAGGAAATAAGTATTTTGTTTCAAAGATGCCTTTTGGGGATAATTTGCCTGAAAAATATTTTACTGTTTTGCGGAATTTAGGTTTTTTTGTAAGAAATTTGGGTCAGCAAGAATTAACAGAAGACTACGAAAATTTTTTGATAAACTTATTTAGGTTTTTGCCCGGAAAAAAAACACAAGAATTTTTACTGACAAAATATGATGAAAAAATTTTTCTTAAATATCATAAGTTTTCGAATTTTATAAAGAAAATAGAGCAGGCTAAGAAAAATAATTTCAAAATAAAAGTTAATTTGCAAAATGAAAGCTGTATTTTTGATTCTTATTTTATAGAATACGAGCAGTCAGAGGTTTTTATTAAAGGTTATAGCCTAAAAGAGCATGAAAACAAAAAAATCAATATGACGGAAATCAAGCTAATTAAGCAGTTGCCTCAGAAAGCTTCGGGTATGTTCTTCCCGTCTTGTGTAACTTTTAAAATAAAAGGACGTTTGGTAAAGTCTTATAATCTGCGTGAAAATGAGAAACTGATAGAGTTTGATACTGATAAGCTCATTGTGGTAAATAAGGGTGAAGATAAAAAAACACTTTTAAGAAGACTTTTTAAGTATAAAGATTTATGTGAAATTATTGCTCCTGAATCTTTTCGCGAAGAATTTGTAACAATGTTGAAAAAAACTGTTTCCAGATATAAAAACCTTTAAAATCAGGTATTTAAAGGATATAAAGCTGAACAAATACTTATAATGGTTGTTTTTTCATGTTTCAAAATCTTAAAACTCTTGCTAATTAAGCCTTTCTGTCTATAATAGATTTTGTAGACTTTTAGAAAGGAGTTTTTCACAATGAATAAAGAACAATTAGTACAAGAAGTTGCAAAAGTAGCAAAAGTATCTCAAAAAGAAGCTGGTGAAGTTTTGAACGCTATTATCTCTGTAATTGAAACAG
>JAEWLZ010000271.1 GCA_023457295.1 Cyanobacteria bacterium OH_PDB_112 | reverse complement strand
TATTCTAAGACCGCTCGACAATCTTTGCATGCTTGTTGTGACACTGCCCAATGACTTACTCAGGTTTCCCCTTACAATAATTGACCCTACGTTGGTGTTAACCACTAAGCTCATAGTTTACTCCTTTTCTTAACTTATCAATGCTAAAGAGCTTGATTTTGACTGATTTGCCTGTTGTTCTATGGCATCTGACTTGTGACTTAAAATAAAAGAACGAACTGATTCAATATTTCCTGAAGAACCGTTTTCAAGAAATTGTTGTGAATTAGCATGTTTTTCTTGATTAAGACTTTTTGAAACTTTTGATAAATACGCAATATCAGCTATTTCTTTTTGTTTTTGCTGATTACCTGAATGCTCTTTCGGAAGAGATTCAACAGGTTGATTTTGCAGTATTTGTGGCGCAATTGCGCTAAAATTCACATTGACTATCGCACTCATAACATACTCCTTTGTTTTGATGAAAATCGTATTTTTTCACGCCACGCTTTGGCTTAATAGCTTCAATAATTTAATATGCAGAAGCCGCCATAATTTTCTAAACGTACGGGTCAAATACTTTTCTTTGTGACTTTTAGAGGACTGCCTTGTCACTCTTTTTAAAAATATTTTTTACGAAACACATATCTCCTTTGTGATTTCATAATATATGATTTTTTATTGTTTGAATATCGGGAAAAAGTTGGAATTTCCTCCAACTAAAGTATTGATTTTGCAAAAATGAACAACCCTGAGTTACCGAACTAATACTTTGGGATGATATTTTTACAACCAAAAATAGCTTATTTTAAGAAATATTAACAAGTTGGGGCTGGCGATAGCCTAGTGTTATTAGGGGTTTAGAGGGGTTGCGGCATGGTGTTTTTGTTGTAAAATCTATTTTAGTGCATGTATTTGTGTAATTATGGTATTTGTTTTATAATCAGGTGTATAATCTGAATTGTACATTGAATTTTGAATAACTTGGAGCGAAAAGGAGTTTATGAGCATTATTGCTGATAATATAAAAAACATTAGGGATGAGCTGAGCGGATATGAAGGGCGAGTTATTGCTGTAAGCAAGTATGTGTCAACTCAAGAGATGATTGAGGCGTACAATGCAGGGGTGAAAGATTTCGCGGAAAGCAAGGCGCAGGATGCTTTGGTAAAGATAGAGTCTTTGCCGGATGAAATGAAAAAAGATTGTATATGGCATTTTATAGGGCATTTGCAAACTAATAAAGTAAAAAAAATTATCGGTAATTTTAATTATATTCATTCTGTTGATTCTTTGAAATTAGCAAGGTCTATTAATGATTTAGCAAAAGAAAAGGATTTAGTTCAGAAAGTTTTACTTCAGGTTAATATAGCTGATGAAGATACGAAGTTCGGGTTTTCATCAGATGGGCTTTTTGAGGTTTTTCCTGATGTAATTAAGCTTGAAAACATTTCTGTTGAAGGTTTGATGACAATGGCTCCTTATTTGGAGGATGAAAGATATCTTTCTTCTCTTTTTGCAAAAGTAAGGGACTTGAAGGAAAAGCTCGAGTGTACTTTTGGGTTGTCCTTGAAAGAGCTTTCGATGGGTATGAGTAATGATTATTTAATTGCCGCCAAAGAAGGTTCAACAATGGTAAGAATCGGTACAAAAATATTTAAGTAGGAATAAAAATGACTGAGGGAGGAAAGACATTGTCTGCATTAGTTAGTAAAATCAAATCATTTGTAGGATTAGTCTCAGGTCTTGAAGAAGAAGATGAGATGTTAGACGAGCTCTATAGAGCTGGCGTTGATTATCCTGCTGAAAACTTGTCTGAGCCTGAAACTCGTAGCAGCTTGAAAGTGGTTAATCACCCTAATTCTCGTGGTTATGAAGTGATGGTTATTGAGCCAAGATCTTTTGAAGAATCATTAGAAATCGTAAACAATTTAAGACAACGCAAATCAGTTGTTCTTAACTTGCATTTACTTGACAAAGAGCAATCTCAAAGAATCGTAGACTTCTTGTCAGGAGCTACTCATGCTTTGGACGGAAATCAGCAAAAAATCGGAGAAGGTGTATTTATCTTTACTCCGAATAATATCGCTATTCAGTCTGAAACAGAGCGTTCTCGCGGAATAAGAGATGCTTTTTGGAATCAAACCAAGTAAGTATCAAGAAATGAAGTACCCTTTTTTGGGCATTGATTAAAACAAAAAAACGGATTTCCGTTTTTTGGGGATTTGTAAAATTTTAAAAACGAAAAAGATGAAGAAGATAATAGGCGGTTTTACCGCCTTTTTTTTGATTAAATAAAAAAATATTGAAATTGTAAACAAATTTTAATATTTCTGATAAAATGTTGCTATGAAAAAGTTTTTGTCTGGATTGTTTACTAAAATAGAAACTCGAATAATTTTTTATCCAATGCGGGAATTCTTCGATGAGATGCTTCCTGAGTTGAAAGGTGTTATGCAAGAAGTCTTTTTTGATAATAAAGACGGAATCACGCTTAATGCTTGGTATTCACCTTCTAAAGACGGTAAGCCGGTTATTTTGTATTGCCATGGGCAAGCAGAGCATATAGCATACTTGCAAAAACCTTATAAAGTTTTGACTGATAACGGGTATGGCGTTTTTGCCATTGAGTACAGAGGACATGGCAAAAGTAAAGGTATTCCTTCTGAAAATGGTATTTATTGTGATGTTGAGTCTGCTGTTGAATTTTTAACTAAACAAAAAGGACTTAAAGAAAGTGACATTGTCGCTTGGGGGCGTTCTCTAGGAGGTGCTGTCGCAGCAGATGTAGCAACGAAATATAATTTGGGCGGAGTTGTCTTGGAAAGTACTTTCACGACAATAAAAGAAGCCTCAGAGTATATTGTAAAAAGCGGCTGCAAACATCCTATATTTGGTTTTAAACGTAAATGTCTTTTCCGTTTGGCGAAGTTTTTCCCGTCAAAACAACCTTTTAATACGGTAGGAAAAATTCATAAAATAAAATCACCCCTTTTGATTTGTCATTGTAAAAATGATTTGATTATCGATTATCGTATGGCTGAAAAAAACGCAAAAATACATGGTAATGCAAGGCTTTTTATTGTGGATGAAGGTTCTCATGATTATAGTGATTGGGCTTATGATGAGGTTTTGGACTTTTTGGAAGGGGTTTATGCCGCTAGAGTTTCTAGTTAGTTCCAAACCTTGCCATGATTGTTTCTATACCTTCTGCAATACCTGCTGAACCATGGCTTTTAGCAAATATTATTGTGTCTGAATTTAGTTTTTTTGCATGTTCTAAAATCGAATGAACAGCATTTCCTACACATACAAAAAATGCTCCAGTAGTTTTGCTTAAATCTGCTAAGCTATAATCGTTAGAGTCATTTCCTGCGGATAATATTTCATTTTCCGAGATATTAAGTTTTTGCCCTAAGTATTTTACCCCGTCTGCTTTATCAGCAGGACAAATAAATAAAACTTTCATTTTTCCGTTTTCATCTTCTCTTAAAGGGCGAGATTGCCTTAATATTGAAACAGGACAAGCATCCATGATTTCTTTGTTGTATTCGTGATATATAAATTTGGGAGTTATATTTTTAGTGGCTAGAGAGTCTTTAATATCGATTTTTAAAGCCGGAATATCAACGTCATGTGCCACAAAATATTCAACCATATGTTCTGAGGGGTTCCACTCATAGTAGCTGATTTTAGAGTTCCAAAAATGAGGGTCTTCTTTTTTACGGATATCTATTCCTCCAAGCTGAGGGTGTTTAAAGTTTTCTAATTCGGTTATTTTCTTTGGGGAGTATTTATATTTGGTGCTTTGACCCAATTTTTGCATGGCAGCTACAACAATTTCTCTGTCAAAACTTGTTTTTTCTTTTAAGATTTTTCTCCAGTTAATATCTTCTACAAGTTCACCATCTATGTTTTTGTAGATAAATTGTCCATTATTGGAAACAAAATAATTTGGAGTAGGTATATTAATGCCTTTTTGTGCATATTTTTGCTGTTTTTGAAAAAATTCTTTTTTAGTTTGACCAGTTGCATAAGTTACTATGGCGTTGGCTTTTTTTGCTAATTCAAAAACTTTTTTTATTTCTTCATCCGTACCTTTTAGTAAAGTCCCGTCAAGATCGAGTGCGAAAAGAGCACGCGCGTCTTTGCTTCGCAGCCCTTTGAAAGAGGTTTGAGCTTGATATGATTGTCTTTGCGGTGTTACTTGCATAATTCCCTCTGTCTCTTGGCAGGTTAAAACACCGTAAAGAAATTTTTTTGATAGTTATGTATTATTTTATTTACAAAAATTAACTCAAATCAGGACGGAGTTTTTTAGCTCCGTTAAGATAAATATGCCTGATTTCTTTTTGGGATTTGTTTAAATTAACAACAACCAAAGCTCTGATGCACATAGGAAGAGAATTGGGGACTTCAATTTCATTTGAGCAAATCATTGGAACATCATCAAATCCCAGCTCTGTGCGCGCGAATTTTGCGGGAAAATCCGCATTAATATCTTTTGTTAGGGTAAAAATCACATGAGAAATATCTTCTTTTTTTAGGTTATTTTGAGAAAGAATTACGCTTAAAAGTTCAATAGTAGCGTCTTTTATGGCTTCTTTTGTGTTTTCTTCCACGGTAGTAGCTCCGCGAATGGCTCTTGTCGTCATTTTGCCCCCTTTGTTGCTATAATATTATAAAAATCATAGCGTAAAGGCATAATATGGGCAAAAATTTTAAGATAGTTTCATCACACAAACCCGCAGGTGACCAGCCAAAAGCTATCGACAATCTTGTCGAAGGGCTTGAATCAGGTGCGGATGCTCAGGTTTTGCTTGGGGTTACAGGTTCAGGTAAAACTTTTACCATAGCGAATGTAATTGAGCGCATCCAAAAGCCGACTCTTGTAATTGCCCACAATAAAACCCTCGCAGCACAGCTTTACAGCGAATTCAAGGAGCTTTTTTCCGACAATGCCGTTGAGTATTTTATAAGTTATTACGACTATTACCAGCCTGAGGCTTATATTCCGAGGACTGATACATATATCGAAAAAACCGCTTCCATAAATGATGAAATTGACCGTCTGCGCCACAATACCACACGAAGCCTCTATGAGCGGAATGATGTAATTGTGGTTGCAAGTGTAAGCTGCATCTACGGTTTGGGTTTACCCGAAAACTATTTTAAAGGGGCGGTTAAAGTTAATGTGGGCGATGAAATAGACCGAGATGATTTTTTACGTTATTTGGTGAAAGTTCAATATTCAAGGAATGACGTTGAGCTAAAGCGTGGGACTTTCAGGGCTCGCGGTGATATTATAGAAATCCATCCTGCTTATGAAAATACCATTTTGCGTATCGGATTTTGGGGTGATGAAATTGAAAAAATTACCCGCATAAATCAAATTACTGGTGAAGTCCTTGAAATTTGTGATACTGCCGTGATTTTTCCTGCCGTGCATTACCTTTCTGACGATGATGATGTAGAGACTACTTTGGAACTGATTCGTCGGGAGCTTAATGCCCGTCTTGTTGAGCTTCGCAACCAAAACAAAATAGTCGAGGCGCAAAGACTTGAACAGCGTACCCGTTATGATATTGAAATGATAAAAGAAATGGGTTATTGCAACGGGATTGAGAATTATTCGCGTATTTTGGAACGCAGAGTGCCCGGAACTCCTCCAGCT
>JAEWLZ010000270.1 GCA_023457295.1 Cyanobacteria bacterium OH_PDB_112 | reverse complement strand
TGTTTACTGTTCTGATTGTTACAGAAACGGCTAGGTATAATAATGGCGAAAAATAATCAAAAAAAAGAAAAAGCTGAAAGAAATAAATTAAATGCCAATAAATATAAAAAAAGCAGCGGCAGAAAATTCGGAAGAAAATCTTAATTTTTAAAATTGATTTATTAAAAACTCAAGTTTATATTTTTAATCTGACTATAATTTGTAGTATAGTAATTTTGTAATGTTTTACTTTAAATACTAAAAATGCAAAGGTAAAAAAATGTATTACGTTTATATAAAACAAGATACCGGTTTTGAATCTAAAAAACTTGTTGGCGAATTTGACGAAATTGATGACGCTTACGACAAAATAGATGAAGAAATTGCAAAAAACAAAGATGTAAAATACATTCTTGAAAAACAAACAGGCATGTCGATATATATGGCGAATTGACAAGACAAATTGTTGAAAAAAACTGATAAAATACTTCAGCTAAAATTTTAAGAACGGCAAATAATATTATTTGCCGTTCTTGTTTTATTGATTATTTTCCTTATAACATTTTAAACAAATTATTTTATACTTTTTTATTGTCGTGTTGGGGAAAGGGTCATAGACAAATTTAAAATATCATGGAACCAGATATTTATTTTCAAGGAGTAAAAATGTCTGACTCCAAAGCATTACCTAAAGAATTAGCCCAAAATTTAAGTAAATGGAAAAAACAAAAAGGAAGCCTAATAATCGCATTAAGAGAAGTGCAAGATTATTATGGATGCGTCCCTTTGGATATTTGCATGGAACTTGCAAAAGAACTTAAAATTCCTCTTGTAAGAATATATGAAGTCTTAACTTTTTATAATTATTTCAAACTGGAAGCTTCCGGGAAATACAAAATTTATGTTTGTATGGGGACTGCCTGCTATCTAAAAGGAGCGCAGGATATTATAAAAATTATAGAGGATAAACTAAATATTAAAGAAGGGAAATTATTCAAAGAATCAATATTTACCCTTGAAAGCGTAAGATGCATGGGATGTTGCGGACTTGCTCCCACAATGAGAATAAATGACACTATTTACGGAAAACTCACAAAAGAAAAAGTTATTGATATTTTAGATGAATATATTGCAAGAGGTTAAAAAAATATGTCAGAAAAATCAAATTATATAAAAGTCGGGATGAGCTCTTGCGGATTAGCGGCAGGTGCAGAAGCCGTATATAATGCTCTTAAAAATTATGTAAAAGAAAAAAACCTTCCTGTAAAAATAGAAAAAACAGGTTGTTTGGGAATTTGTTATGCAGAACCTTTAATTGAAGTTAAAGTTGATGAAAAACCTTCTGTTTTATACAAAAATGTTAACAAAGATTTGGCTATAAGAATTTTGGAAAATATTTTTCAAGGACAAGAAGCCTTTAAAGAGTATGAAGTGAGCGAATATCCAAAACAAAAAAAAATCGTACTGAAAAATTGCGGAAGAATTAATCCTGAAAATATTGATGATTACATTGAAAATCAAGGTTATCAGGCAATAAAAAAAGTTTTGAATGAGCTTGGCATTGAAAAAACTTTGGAAGAAATTAAAAAAAGCGGTTTAAGAGGCAGAGGGGGAGCAGGTTATCCGACATGGTTAAAATGGAAATTTACCAAAGAGGTAGAAGATACTCCCAAATTTATAATCTGCAACGGTGATGAAGGCGACCCTGGGGCATATATGGACAGAAGTGTTATGGAAGGTGACCCGCACTCTATTATAGAAGGTATGATGATTGCAGGTTATGTTACCGGCGCCTCTAGAGGATTTTTTTTTATAAGGGCGGAATATCCTCTTGCTATTGAAAGAATTCAAAAAGCTATTGATGTTTGCTATGAAAAAAATTTTTTAGGAAATAGGATTTTTGGTTCTGATTTTAATTTTGATATGGAAGTCCGCTTTGGCGCAGGAGCTTTTGTTTGCGGAGAAGAAACATCTCTTATAGCTTCAATTGAAGGTCGGCGAGGATACCCGAGCCATAGACCTCCATACCCTGCTATTAAAGGACTTTGGCAAAAACCGACTGTAATAAATAATGTTGAAACACTCGCAAACATTCCTTATATAATTTTAAACGGTGGTGAAAATTATTCTAAAATAGGAACAAAAGAATCTCCCGGAACAAAAGTTTTTGCTCTTACAGGAAAAATTAAAAAACCCGGACTGGTTGAAGTTCCTATGGGAACAACTTTAAGAGAAATTGTAGAAGATATTGGCGGCGGAGTCGAAAACAGTGAAAAAATCAAAGCTGTTCAAACAGGCGGACCGTCAGGAGGACTTATTCCCGAAAAATATTTGGATACTCCGATAAGTTACGAGTCTTTAGAAGAATTAGGGTCAATTATGGGTTCAGGAGGAATGATAGTTATGGACGACTCGGATTCTATGATTGAAGTAGCCAAATTTTTTATGAAATTTTGCGTGGAAGAATCCTGTGGAAAATGCGCACCTTGTCGAATCGGAACATCTCAAATACTTAATAATTTGGAAAAAATCAGTGAAGGAAAAGGGAAACTTAAAGATATTGAAGGCTTAGAAAAAATTTGTAATGCAATGAAAAAAGCTGCCTTTTGCGGCTTGGGACAATCTGCGCCAAATCCTGTACTTTCGACTTTAAAATATTTTAAAAATGAATATGAGGAACTACTAAATGATAAAAGCAAAAATAGACGGGATTGAAATAACAGTAAAAAAAGGAACAAGTATTCTTGAGGCTTCAAAAGTGGTCGGAATAAGGATTCCTTCATTATGTAACCATCCTGATTTATTACCTACGGGAGCTTGTGGCATATGTGTCGTAAAAATTAAAGGTCAAAATAAAATGTCTAGAGCCTGTTGTACCGAAATGACAGAAGGAATGGAAATTACAACAGATGATTTTGAAATATTCAATGTAAGAAAAAATGTATTAGAATTAATACTTTCCAATCATCCAAATGACTGCCTGTACTGCATTCGTAATCAAAATTGTGAATTACAAACCATCGCAGGAGAATTTGGCATAATAAGAGAACCTTTCGGGAAAATATTAAAAAAAACAGAAAAAGACACATCAATAAAAACTATTGTTTTAGAGCCTGAAAAATGTATTAAATGCGGAAGATGTGTTCAAGCCTGTCAAAATATGCAAAATGTTTGGGCTTTATCATTCCTAAACAGGGGGATTAACACAAAAGTTTCAACAGCGGTAGGCTTCAAATTGAAGGACTCACCTTGCGTAAGCTGCGGTCAATGTTCAGCATATTGTCCTGTCGGAGCTATATATGAATATGATGAAACAGAAAAAGTAAGAAATGCTTTAAATGATTCTTCCAAATACTGCGTAGTTCAAATCGCACCATCTGTAAGGGTAGCGATAGGAGAAGCTTTTGGACTTGAAAGCGGATATGTTGCCACAAAAAAACTCTATACCCTTTTAAGAAGGATGGGATTTAAAGCCGTTTTTGACACAAATTTTGGGGCAGATGTAACAATAATGGAAGAAGCAACAGAATTTGTTAAACGTTTTAATGACAAAAAAGGCATTTTACCTCTTATTTCAAGCTGCTGTCCTGCTTGGGTAGATTTTATGGAAAAATTTCATTTTGATATGATACCTAATTTTTCCACTTGTAAATCACCGCATGAAATCCTTGCAGCACTTGCAAAGACATATTATGCGGAAAAAAAGAATGTAAATCCTGCCGATATATTTATGGTTTCAATAATGCCCTGCATTGCAAAAAAATTGGAAATTAACAGAAGTCAGGAAATGAAAGCTCCCGGATATCAAGAAGTAGATGTTTCAATTACAACAAGAGAACTGATACGAATGATAAAACAATCGGGGTTTGATTTTCCGTCACTTCCTGAAAGCGAACCTGATCATATTCTTGCGGATTATTCAGGAGGCGGAACAATTTTTGGAACAACAGGAGGTGTAATGGAAGCAGGATTGCGTACCATACATTATCTTATGACAGGTAAAAATCTTGAAAACCCCGAACTAATTCAAGTTAGAGGACTTGAAGGAGTTAAAGAAGCTGTAATAAAAATAGGTGATAAAGACATAAAAGTTGCAGTGGCACACGGCTTGGGAAATGTTGAAACTCTAATTAACAAAATAAAAGAAGCCCGCAAAAAAGGTTTAGAACCGCCATATCATTTTGTTGAAGTTATGACTTGCCCCGGAGGCTGCGTAGGAGGAGGCGGACAGCCAAGAAATGTCAATAATAAAGTGCGCACATTAAGAGCAAACGGCATCTATTCTGACGATAAAATAAGCAAATACAGAAATTGCCATGATAATCCTCAAATTAAACAGCTTTATAAAGAATTTTTAGGTGAACCTTACAGCAAGAAAAGCCTTGAATTGCTTCACTTGCATTATACACCCAGAGAAGAATATAAAAGTCACCGTGAAACAGATTTTTTTGATATTTCGATACCGGATGAAGAATAAATTGTAATTTTTTCGGTGATTATTTTTTATAAGTAACAATTTTGTAACAATTAAAGGCAAAATACTAAAGATAATAAAAAAACCTGCCGATAAAAATTTTACAAGTTAAGTTTTTCATTTAGGTATGTGTTAATAATAAAGGAGTCTGTGTATGCATTTGTCTTCACAAGGATTAAATTTTTTAGGTTTAACAGCAAAAAAATACGAAACAGCTAATAATTCAAAAAATAATCTCAACGCCGTACATAAAAAACTGGAAGCCTTTGAACAGGTAAGTAACGGCTTTGCAAAGACAACATTAGCTTTAAATAATCTCAAAGATGTAAATTGTCAGGCTTTTTGCGTAATTAACGGCAAAAAAGAAGCTATTAGCGAAAAATCTTGGGACAGAGGCGGAGTTCTTGAAGGAAAAATCCCTCTTGAAGAAGGTATTTCAAAAGGCTTATATCATATTGAAAAAATTAAAGAACAACAGTCAACGGATTTGGATGCAATTCTTGAAAATCTTAAGGCTCAAGCAGTCAGTGACGCAGGAAAACTGGGAGCAATGCCGGCAGAACCTTCAAAGGTAGCGGAAAAATCCTTCCGAAATAAGTTTGATATAGAAAAAAATTCATCATTTAAATTCATAAGTTAATTTAAAACCCGCCTTAAGCGGGTTTTTTTTTTATAACTAAAATGTAAATCCGTCTTCTTTCATTCTACTTATAACTTGCTTCAAATCATCATCAGATGCTACAAAAGAAAGCCTGAAAAAGCCTTCGCCATAAGTCCCGAATGCATTTCCCGGAACAAGAACCACTCCTGATTTTTGAAGTACTTCAGTTGTAAAATCAGCAGCCGTTTTATATCGAGCAGGGACAGGCAGCCAAAGATAAAAAGTTGCCGTAGGAATAGGAATATTATCCATATCCCAACCTAATTCACGAAAACCGTCTACAATAATTTTTTGTTTAATTTTAAAAGCGATATTACTTTTTGCTATATATTCATCACCTTCTTTAGAATTTAAAACTTGTGCGGCAGCTTTTTGAAGAGCCTTAAAAACGCCTGTATCAACAGTGGATTTAAATTTACCCAAAGCACCGACAAAATCTTTATTTCCGCAAACCCAACCGACTCTCCAGCCTGTCATAGCATAAGGTTTACTAAAACTATGAAATTCAACCGCTACATCTTTAGCTCCTTCAAGCTCCAAAATACTTACAGGACGCTCATCCTCATAAAAATACATATCGACATAAGCCGCATCGCTTATAAGAAGAATTTTTTTATCACGACAAAAATCTACGACTTTTTGTAAATATTCTTTGCTTGCGCCAAAGCCGAGAGGATTGTTTGGATAATTTACTACCACCGCTTTAACTTTTTTCTTGTCAAACCCGTCTTTTTCAAGAGAAGCAAAAACTTCTTCCAAATCAGGCATATAGTTATTTTCAGCTTTTAGAGCAATAGGATAAGCATAGCCTCCTGAAACTTTTATTTGCTCCTTATAAGAAGCATAACCGGGATCAGGAATAAGAATAATATCTTTTTCTTTATCATTATAGGCAGGATTTATT
>JAEWLZ010000269.1 GCA_023457295.1 Cyanobacteria bacterium OH_PDB_112 | reverse complement strand
GTATATAGAAGGTCATGAAGTGGAACTGGATGCTATTTCGGATGGAATTGATGTTTTGATTCCGGGTATCAATGAGCATATTGAGCGTGCTGGCGTTCATTCGGGAGACAGTATAAGTGTTTATCCTGCCCAAAATGTTGATAAAAAAATTGTCTCAAAACTTATTGAATACACCAAAAAAATAGCTGTAAGCCTTCAGATAAAGGGACTTATGAATGTGCAGTTCATTATTAAGGACAATACTCCTTATATCATTGAGGTAAATCCTCGAGCATCTCGTACTGTACCGATTATGTCGAAAGTTACGGGGATTCCGATGGTGGATATTGCCGTGAATGTTATTTTGGGCAAAAATATCAAAAAACAGGGTTACAAATATGGTCTTGCACGTGAAACTTCTCTTGTTTGCGTGAAAGTGCCGATATTTTCTTTCCAAAAACTAAACAGAATTGACCCTGCACTTGCGCCGGAGATGAAATCTACGGGTGAAGTTTTGGGTATTGATAAAACTTATGAAAAAGCTCTTGTTAAAGCGTTTATAGCAGCAGGCTACAAGTTTCCGCCTGATAAACAGAGGATTTTGGTGTCTTTAAATGACCACTATAAAAATCCAGCCCTCAGTATTGTAAAAGGGTTTTTCGATGCGGGGTATCTTGTTATGGCAACCTGGGGGACACACAAATTTCTTGAAAAAAATGGTGTTCCGTCCAAAATGATTGAAAAATTCATGTTTGATAAACTCCAAAAACGTATGAAAGAAGGACGTCTTGCGCTTGTAATTAATACACCGACACTTGGTAAGGATTCAGAACGCAGAGGGTTCCATATCAGGACAATCGCCGAGATGTACGGAATTCCTTGTTTTACGTCTATTGATACGGCTCGAGCATTTTTGGAGGCGATTGTTGCTTACGAAAAAGAACCTAAGCTTAAGTACAAGAGCATTGACCGCTATCGTCGCAAGAAGTTTTGGTGGTTTTAGTCGAGATATTATTAATGTAGTGCCTAGCTCTTTTTTTTTGCAGGCTCTAGGCTCTCGGGAGCTTGAAAACCAGTATCTAAAAGCTGCTTATGCTTAATAAGCAATATTAAAATTCAAAATGAACCTGAAAAACGAGGTTTTTCTTGAATTTTTGCATAAAACAGACTAAGATATTTTAAGAGATTATGCTTTAAGAGGATTTTATGTATATATTTGACGCTCATACTCACATTGGCAGGTGGGATGTCAATTCCAATTTTACGGAAAAAGATCTTTTCAATGTTTTGAATCAAAATAATGTAGAGTATTTTTGTATATCAAATTTAAGCGCTATGGGAATTGACCCCAATAAGCCTGATAGAACGCCATTTTTAAATGAAATAGATGCAAATGAGAAATTACTTAAAAAATTCAAATCTTTTCCTCAGGCTGTTATTTTAGCTGTTTGTGAGCCGGTACATGGTTCCGCCAAAAATATAAAACTTTTATTAGGCAAACATAAAGGAAAATTTAAAGGATTAAAATTTCATTCTGAAGCTAATCAAGTTCCCGCAGATTCAGAGCTTTATGATCCTTATATGGAAATAGCAAAAGAATTTGACCTTCCATGTCTTTTTCATTCGGGAGATTTAACATCTCCATATTCCAGTCCCGAGTTGATATATAATATTGCAAAAAGACACCCTGATGTAAAAGTGATTATGGGGCATTTATCAAGCGGTGTCTTGGAATCAAAAATTAGAGCTATTGAAATTATGTGGGAATCTGTTCAAAAAAATAATTGCAAATTATATTGCGATACTTCTTGGAATGCGGCTATTGTTGTAATTAATTTAATAAAAAACATTCCGATTGAAAGGATAATGTTTGGTTCAGATTCTCCAATGGCTAATATGCTAAACCCTTCTTCATATAATTTTTATGTTAATAGTGTTATGCAGGCTATTGAAGATGAATTTCCAAGTAATGCCCAAGAATTAATTCAAAAAGTATTTTGCACTAATGCAAAAGAACTGTTTAAAGTGAAATAGGAGATTGTTATGAAAGTTGTCGCATTTAACGGAAGTCCACGAGAAGGCGGGAATACAGAAATTTTGCTTAAAGAAGTTTTGAAAGTTTTGGTAGAAAAAGGAATTGATACAGAATTTATTCAAATAGGCGGTAAAAAAATTAATCCTTGCAGGGCTTGTGGGGCTTGTCGCAAGGCTTTGAACAAAAAATGTGTTTTTGAAGATGATATTTTTAATGAATGTTTTGAAAAAATGGTTCAAGCTGATGCTATTTTGCTTGGTACTCCGACATATTTTGCCGGAATGACTCCTGAAACCAAAGCTCTTATTGACCGTTCGGGTTATGTTGCTCGCGGCAACGGCGGATTGTTCAGGCACAAAATTGGGGCAGGAGTAATTTCTCAAAGACGTGGTGGAGCTACAAGTGTTTTGGAGTCAATCAATTATATGTTTTTGATGTCTGAGATGGTAGTTCCGGGTTCTACTTATTGGAATTTCGGTTTTGGTGCGGATAAAGGCGATGTGTTGCAAGATGAGGAAGCTTTGAAAAACATGCAAAATCTTGGTGAAAATATTGCTTGGCTTTTGGAAAAAATAAAATCTTGACACTTCAAATCCTCAAGGGTAAGCTATAATGAAGGGCTAAAGGCTTTTTGTAAATCCAAAGTTTTAAGCATTTGCGATTAGTTTATAGCATTTTAAAAAAGGCAGAAATATGTGTAGAATAGGCGCTATAAAATCTAAAAAATATTTACATCCCTCCATTGCGTTGAAACTTATGCGTTCTCAGCAGAAAGGTCATGACAATTCGGGATTTGCTTTTGTGATGCAAGATTTGGGAGGGATTTTTGAATCTTACAAAGATTTACCCGCACTTTCTATGGCGGCAACAGTAGAA
Organism: Cyanobacteria bacterium OH_PDB_112; assembly: GCA_023457295.1. GTDB lineage: Bacteria > Cyanobacteriota > Vampirovibrionia > Gastranaerophilales > CAJFVJ01 > JAEWLZ01. Next base: position 35 of record JAEWLZ010000269.1, on the reverse strand, counting down.
GGGACTCGTCGAGCTGAAGATATTCTTCATTCTTT
>JAEWLZ010000268.1 GCA_023457295.1 Cyanobacteria bacterium OH_PDB_112 | reverse complement strand
GAGCTAGCGAGACGAGTTTAGCAACGTATGAGCGATAGTAGGCGAGCTTTTTTGGGTACTTTTTGGGTAAAAAGTACCGCTGGACGCAGTCCCCTTCGAAGACAAAATATAAAAAAGTCATCGCCGTCCGCGCAGGACATATAAAACTTTTTTAATAAAAAGCACCTATAAATTCAGCATGACAAACAATCATGAGATTGCTTCACTTCATTCTCAATGACAAAGCACTTATCCTAATCCTGATTTGGAATCAAAACTTCAGGAGCTTCTTTTTCTATATCAGGTGTATTGATTTCAAAAACGTGGAATCTGCCTGGTCCTAAATCAACTTTCAAGCTGTTTTCTTCCGGTTGGAATTTGCTTGCTTCACCGTAAGAAGGAACAAGATTTTTCATGTTTTGAGTAGCTTTTAGTCCAGGAATAGCAACATCGCCTTGACGTCTTTGGTTCATATTTCTGTTGGCGACAATTAGAAGCGTTCTGCCGTTTTTGTGTCTTGCGTATGCAATGATATTCTCAGATTCTTGGTTTCCGTTAACTTTTAGAGGAATATAAGAACCTTTTGTTATTGTAGCTTTGTAGTTGTCACGCATTTTTGATGTTTCGGCGAAGAACTCTCCAATTTCATGGTTTTGACCGCCGGGTTTTCTTGATGTGTTGAAAATATCAATCATTCCATAGTGAACATCATAAACTTGTGGTTTTTCGTTTGCGCTTAACTCAGATTCGGGTTTGCGAAGTTTGTTTCCGTAATCATAGTGATAATAGTCGCCTGATTGGAATCCGTCAACAAAGTAAGGGTTTGTCATCGGAAGTGTAAGCATCAAGCCTGAAGCCATGTTACAGAAAAGAGTTTTACCTTGATACATAGGAGAAACATCATCGTGAGTAGCGAAAGAACCTATCAATGATTTGTTTTTATCAAGTCTGTGGCTCATTTCGATATTTTCTCTCATATAGTTATGAAGGTCATCAGCTTTTAACCATTGGTCAAAAATATGATATTGTCCATAATATGAATCAAATCCTGCATTAAGAATTTCTTCCGGGCGGTCATAGTCCATATTAAGCATAGGAGAAGCATCTTCGTATGTATATGTTTCAGCTAACCAACCAAATTGAGGGTCTTGAGCTTTTGAATATGGAATGATGATATCCCAGAATTCAGGAGGTTTTGCTCTTGCAACGTCAGCTCTTATTCCGTCAACTTTCAAATCAATACACATATCTACAAAATCTTTGTGAAGTTGAACCAAATCAGGATTTAGTTCTCTTTTATCTTCATCTTTAAATGTTTCAAACATTCTGATATCGTCCCATCCTTGAGGAACTTTTGCTACGCCTTCTTCTGATATTGCCATGTATTTTTTGTTTTCGGGCTTATTATAGAAATCTAATGATACACAGCTTGGAAGGTCAATCATTACGCGAATATCGTTTTTATGGCAAGCATCTACAAAAGCTCTGAATTGTTCTTTTGCATCTCTGGGGTCTTTAGGATCACGCAATGCGGGGTCAAGTTGCAATAAATCTTTTCCTGCATAAACAGAACCCGCGTTACCCATAGATTCTTCCTCTCCCGGAGGATGAATAGGCAGTACGTGAATTGCATTTATTCCCAATTTTTTTAGTTCGGGAAGTCTTTCAATTGCGCTAAGATAAGTTCCTGTTTCTTCACCTGGAAGAATTAAGCCATCACCATCAGAATCTTTTGCATTGAAATTTCTTATAATTATTGCGCAAATTTTTACATCATTGTTGCGGAATTTTTCTCTAAGGTCATTTTTCCAAGGACCTTGTTTTAAGGGCTGAGATTCTTGTACGGCAGAAGTTTTTTGTACAGGCATATAGAAGCTTTTTATTCTTCTGTCCAAAAGAAAATTTTCTACCATAGGATTTGCTATGTTTGAAGGAGCGGAAGAATTATTTTTTTGAGGAGAAGAAGTGTAAACATTTGTTTGTGGTGCTTGATAAGCAACAGTATAAAGATTAACCATTAGTACTTCCCTCCTGATTTGCTGTATGAGGATGTTTTAGTTTTCCGAAGAAGAAAGGAGCAAGCAATGTTATGGCTCCAACCGCTGCACCTGCACCGCCTACCATTTTTAACCAAGCTCTTGTATTATATTTTTTGCTGCTTTCTTTGTAAGCAAAATTAGATAAATTTTCACCGGACATATTTTGTTTTGTTAGTACTGTTTCTTCTATTCCTTTAAGTTTGTCTTTAATTTTGCCAAAGAACTCTGCGCCCCAAGTATCTTTATTGAAAGAGCCGTGTTCATCTTTAAATCTGTAATGTCCGTCACAGAATTGAGTGAATATAGGAATTAGGTTTGATTTAAATTCTTCAGGCGACAATTTTGTTTCTTTTAGGGCTTCTTTTGTAAATTTGTGCAAATCAGCCGAATCAAAGAGGCCGTCTTTATATTTTTTGATAGCGTCTGCTATTCCTGTTGTTATTTTTCCTTCAGGTTCCGTAGCTTTTTTAATAGCTTCTGCTTGTTCTTTTTCAATTTTTATTTTTAATTCTTTTTCTTTTTCGTTAAAGATTTTATTAGATTCATCTTTAATTTCTTTATTTAGTTTGTCTTTTGCATCATTATCTGCGGCTTTTTCTAAGTCGTCTTTTCTTCTTAGTTTAACTTCGTTTTCAATTTCATTTCTAGCTTCATTTTCAAGTTGTTTTTTTATGTCTTTTTTAATTCCATTTTCTATTTCTTCACGTTTTGCATCAGATATAAATTTTATAAGTTTAGGATCTGTGTTATTTTTATCTATATTGAAAAGAAGAGTCATTGTATCTTTGTATACTTCTTTTTGAGGGATATCAATTTTTACGGTATGAACGCCGATATCTCCTTCCATAAGTATATATTTCATGTTTGAGATGATTTTTTTGCCAAATTCTTTTGTATAATTTTCGCTTCTGTTTTTAAGAGCATTTTCAACATCTCCGGATTGAATCCTTTTGAATAAATCAAGACCATGCAAAATTTTGTTTAAAGAAGATTTTGCTCCGATAAGACTATTTTTTGCATCATAAACAATTGCATAAGAAGTTGATTTTTTGAACAATTCCTGTTTGCCGGGTAAATGTTTTGCTTCTGATAAATTATTGAGTTGATTTGTTGTTTTCCTGAACGCTTGACTGTCTATTCCGTAAAGTTTTTCACTCAAATTACCATAAATTTCGTGAGTTTTTTCAGTAACAGTTTGAAGGAATGATTTTTTACCTTTAGAGCTTTCTTCAGCTTCACTTTTAAAGAAGTGAGCTTTTTCTTCAGAACCTTTTTCTATTTCTGTTTCGTAATGTTTTACAA
>JAEWLZ010000267.1 GCA_023457295.1 Cyanobacteria bacterium OH_PDB_112 | reverse complement strand
TTTTTGTAAAAACAATTATAAAAAACCGCACAAATTAATTTTTACGGATTTTAAATCCCTTAAAACAAGTAATAAGTTGGAGATAATATGCTTATAAAAGCCACAAGAGAAAATTCTAAAGGATATTTTGCAAATTCTTTAAAAAATAATCAGACCAAACCTTCGTTTGGAACAAATATTCCTGTCCCTGCAAAACTTGCAAAAGACTTCAAAAATGCCTATATAGAATTGAATTCCGGTAAACCTCAAGAAACAATAAGCATTTTAAATAGATTAATAAAAAAAGATTACATGATTGCAAACTTTTTCTCTCTTAAGGCGGCTGCATATGCTACAATGCAAAACAAAAATAAAGCTATTAAAAATTATCATCAAGTATTAAAACTTGACCCTGAAAATAAAAATGCTCTTTATTGTTTGGCCTCTTTATATTTACAATCCAACAGACCTAAAAAAACAGAAGAATGTCTAAAAAAATTAATTAAACTTGAACCTGAAAATCAAACTAATCTTTTACAATTAGGTTCTCTATACTTAAAATTGGGAAAAGATAATAAAGCTTTAGAACATCTAGACAGAATATTAGCAAAAAACCCAAAAAATACAGATGCTTTATTTAAAAAAGGTGTTATTTTTTCAAATAAAGATAAAACTAAAGAAGCAGAAAATATTTTAAAACAAGTTGTTGCTATTAAGCCTGACCATACTGATGCGTTATTTGAACTCGCTCTTTTAGCAGAAGACAATAACAAGCCAAAAACCGCAATGAAGTATTATAATCAAATATTAAAAATTGACAAGAAAAATGTGAAAACATTATTGAATAAAGCACTTCTATATGCAGACAAAGGTTACGTAAATAGAGCAAACAGAATTTACAGCAAAGTCCTTAAGATTGACCCTACTAATACAAAAGCCCTTCTGAATAAAGGGGATTTTATTATAGATGAAACTCCTTTTAAAGCTATGACATATTTTAAAAAAGTTCTTGATAAAGATTCTAAAAATACCGATGCATTAATAAATATGGGATGTGCTTTCAAAGTACAAGCTGAAAAAGAAAATGAAGATATAATTACAAAACAAAAATATACAAATAAAAGTTTTGAATTCTATCAAAAAGCTCTTGATATTGACCCTCGAAATATAAAGGCACTATCAATAAGGGCTCAACATAATCATGAATTAGGAAACACAGATAAAATGCTTGAAGATTGTGAAAAAATCCTCAAAATAGACCCCAATAATAATGAAGCACTACATGCGAGTGCCGATATACATCTTGACAACAATAATTATGAAAAAGCAATAGAAATTTATGACAAAATTCTTAAAAAAGACCCACAGAATATGCCTGTTTTATTTAATCAGGCTGTTGCTTATAAAGAAAGTGGGAATCTAAATGACGCTTTTGAGAACTATCAAAAAATCCTTAAAGTAGACCCCCATGATGAAGATACCATCATTGCAAAATCCGTTTTATTAACAGACTCAAATCAACCTGAATTGGCAATAAAAGAATTAAAAGCAGCCTTAGAAATTAATCCCAAAAATCCTGTGACACATATGGAAATGGGGCTTGCTTTTTCTGATATGGGAAAAAATGATGAAGCAGTACAAAGTATAACAAAAGCCGAAGAAATTATCGGAAATCGAGTAAATGACATACCGTTCTTTGATCAAAACAAAGAAGTTATCCTACAGAGGGCAGAAGATGCTAAAGCAATGAAAAAAGGTCTCGAACATGAATATGACGAAGAAAGCATAACTTCTAAAAATCCTTTAGATCTTTTAAAAGATGATGACACTGTTTATGACCCTGAAAAACTTTTAAAAGAAGAGCCTTATCAAGAATGGGATAAAAGTAAAGACATAACAGAACCTGATACTTCTTGGGATAAACCGTTCAACTTAGATGACCATTTAAAAGATGATTTGGACGATTTTGAAACTTCATAAAAAACTATGGACTATTAACAAAAATGATAATTTCAGCTCTAAATAACAAAATAACATCCATAAAAAACTCTAAAAGAGTAATAAAAATAAACACAACAACAAAACCTTATGCTAATGACAGCTTTGAGAGGACATCTTCGCCTACATTTAGGGGAGGTTCTATCAATAGAATTTTGGGGAACTTATCAGATGAACATCTGAAAACTTTTACAAAAGCTTTAGACCATATTGAAGAAAAAAAATATAAAGAAGCTCTTCCTATTTTAAAAAAATTGACAGATTCTTATCCTGAAAATTATTTTTTACATTATACAAAAGGCGATGTTAACTATAAATTAGGAAACATAAAAGAATCAATATCGGATTTTACAAAAGCAATTGATTTTAACCCGCAAAATTCAGAATCCACAGAACACTTAAAGCAGTCTTTAGAAATAAGAGGACATCTATATATACAGTCAAACCAATCCAAAGAAGCTGTTAATGATTTCAACCGTTATCTACAATTAAACCCGAATAATACTGTTATACTTGATGTTAAAGCAAAAGAAGAAATAAAACTTAGCAGATATAATGAAGCCGTAGAAAGCTACAAAAAAATAGCAGAAATTGAACCATGGAATACATCACCTCTTTATAAAGCGGGAAAAATTCATATGCAACGAGAAGAATTCTCGGATGCTATGCAAGTTTATGATGAAATTTATAAAATAACGCCGGAAGATGCCAAAATTCATACTTGTTTTGGAATTTTATTTGAAAAACTCGGCGAAAAAGATTTTGCTGCAAAGCATTATGAAAAAGCAATAGAACTTGATTCTAATAATGCTCTCGCACACTTAAATAAAGGTGTTTTACTTGCAAACAATGAAAAATACGAAGAAGCCATAAAACACTATAATCTTTCAATCGAATCAGACCCCAAAAACCCTATAGCTCACTTTAATAAAGCTGCCGCTTATGATGGATTGGGAG
>JAEWLZ010000266.1 GCA_023457295.1 Cyanobacteria bacterium OH_PDB_112 | reverse complement strand
ATAGTATAATATAACTTCTTAGAGCTAAAGGTGATTTATGTTTAATAGTTTTTTTAATAAAATTAAAGACTATACTCAGGCTATTTCAGAAATTGAGTCGTCTGTAGATAAAGAAAAGCAAAATTTTTTAGAAGTTTATGAAAGAAACTTAATTCTGGAAAAAGAGATTAAAGAACGAACCCAGGAATTGAGTCAGGCAAATAAAAGTATTCTTGCATTAAATAATATTTTGAATACAATCAATTCTTCCAGTCCTTTGGAAGATGTTCTTAAAAGAATTGCAAACGGAGTTTGCACTGATTTAGGATATGTTTATTCTCTTATTTTTAGGGTTCAAGATGAAAACAAGGGTAAAGTACTTAAAATTCGTGCGATTTCAGATAATAAAATGACCTGTGAAATTGAAAATATTTTAGGGAAACCTCTGGAATTGCTTGAAATTCCTTTGGATGAAAAAAAGAATCCCATAATAAAATTTATTCAAAATGATTATTTTGAGAAGGTCAAAAAATTTGATAATATTTTTGATTTTTCAAATTTTAAAATGGATGATGCTCAAAAGAAAGCGATTTCAGAATTATTTAAAAAATTCTCAATAATGGTTTTGCCTATAAAAAAAGATTTTAATTTATTTGGTGTTCTTTTAGTTGTTTCACCAAGAAGCGACATTTTGGAAACAGAAAAAAACTTTCTTTCACTTTTTGCTCACCAAATAGAAATCGGCGTTACGATAGCTGACTTATTTGAAACTATCAAGCAGCAAGCGGTAACAGACGGACTTACCGGTATTTATAATCGTAGACATTTTGATTTTTGTCTTGCAAAAGAAGCTGAGCGTTCTTTGCGTCAAAAACAACCTTTTTCATTGATTACATTAGATTTGGACCATCTTAAATCTATTAATGATACATTTGGACATGCGCTCGGAGATATTGCAATTTCTACGATAGCAAAAGTTCTTAAAGAAAAAGCAAGAACAATCGATATGGCAGCAAGATTCGGCGGAGAAGAATTTGGCGTTATTCTTCCGGGTGTGGATTCTGAAAGAGCAATGCTGGCAGCAGAGCGTATAAGGGCAGCTATTGAGGCTGAGCCTATTCCTCAAATTAAAAAAATCACAGCAAGTATTGGCGTTGTTACATTTGGAGAACATACCGAAAATATAGATGAGCTTTTGGAGCTTGCCGATAAAGCAATGTATAATGCTAAAAAATCAGGAAGAAACCAAGTCAAAATTGCCGTAAAAGAAGATAAAGAAAATTGGCTTGATATAGCGCTTTCTACTTTTACGGAAATTATAGAAAATAATGATAAAACAAGAAAGAATAAAAAACTCTTGTCGGAGTTCAAGAAAATTTCCACTTCTGAAAAAGGTGCTTCAGATAAGATTTTTGCCATAGTTGATGAAGTTGTCAAAAATTATGACCCTATGCAGTCACAGGGTACTACCAAACATAAAGTATCTTTGGCTATAAAACTTGCTCAAGAAACACAACTTGATACTGAAGAGATAGACAAAATTAAGCTTGCGGTTCTTCTTTATGATTTGGGCAATTTATTATTGCCGGATAATATTCTTTTAAAGCCGGGACCTTTGAGTGATAAAGAGAAAAAACTTATAAATGAACATCCTACAATGGCGGTTAAGCAAATTTTGAAGCCGATAAATAAAGTGGATGATATATTGCCTATGATACAATCACATCACGAAAGATGGGATGGTGAGGGTTATCCTCAAAATCTATCAGGAGAAAGTATTCCGATAGGGGCGCGTATTATTGTTATTGTTGATGCTTATTTCGCGTTAATCTCTGATAGACCTTATCGTAAAGCTTATACCAAAAAACAGGCGATAGAAATTCTTTTAAAAGGTTCAAATACCCAATGGGACGGTCGTCTCGTGGAGATTTTTGTGCAAATTTTGCAAAGAGATGATGATTAGTGGCGGATTTAAAAACTTCTCAAATAATTGACGCTTTATGGAGTTGGTTTTCTACCAAAAAAGATAGACCTGTCGTGCGTGATGCTACAAAAATTTCGAAGGTAAAATTCGATTGTTTTTTTGAAAGCAGCGTATCAGACCCTTTGTCATTTAGTGTTTTTAGTCTTTCTGATAAAGGTGAGCTTGAAATTGATGATGTGCAAAAACTCGCAGAATCGGAAGCGGCATATTTTTTGTTTGTAAACCCCAAAACAGGTTGGATGGTTGCAGTTAAAAATACACCTCAAAACCTGAAAAAACTTGTAAGCAAAGAGCCTATTCAAAATTTGAAGGTGAAAATTATAAATTAAAATGTGTCCGGGCGGATTCGAACCGCCGACCTACAGCTTCGGAGACTGTCACTCTATCCAACTGAGCTACGGACACATATTCCATTATTTGTTTTTCAATATCGGTACGCTCAGACCTGAGGCACCAGCCAAGTTTTTTACGCTTTCGCTAAAAACTTGGGCTCCTGCACCCGTCAAACAAAGGCTCATCCTTCGCCTTGTTTGTCGTGCTACGGACACAAGATATAAAGTTTTCAATTTAGAGTGAATTTTTATATTTTGCGAAGTCTCTTTCGCAAAGCCAACTGAACTAAAAATATATGAATTTTAACTTTAATTTTACAATCTTTTAGTTTTATATAGCAAGGTTTTATTTTTTTTGTTGGTTATTAAAAAGTTTTTATAAGATTTATATTAAGATATATTAAATACTTTTTTGTTTGAAAACGTTATATTTAAGGTGTATTTTAATAATTTTTAACATTCTTGCTATCACTTTTTTTTATATTAGTTTTTATACTTGTTGTAGTCTCTGATGTTTTTAAATCTATATTGAAAGATGGTGGGATTTTTACTGCAAACATATAGTGACTAATTGTAGAGTATATTAAATACGAGGATTATTAGTTATGCAAATTAGGCAAGTTGTTTTGGATTCCAATCCATCATTTAAAAGTAGTGTTGTTACAAAAAATATTGCTAAGCAAAATCATAGGCAAAATACAATTCAAAATAAAAATGATTTTGCAGCTTTGCCAAGTACTCAAAATTATCTTCGGGCTAATATTTGCTTTAGAGGGCATAATGAGGACTTATTCCCTCAATTTGATCATTTAACAAATCCCGATATGGGTTTAGATGAAAAGGTTAAAAAAGCTGTTTTGGCAGGTGCCGATGTGAATCAACAAGATGAATTAGGGGATACACCTCTTCATAAATGGATACAAAAAGAAGATAGTGATACGTCTTTATTTTTAATTTCAAAGGGTGCCGATGTTAATATCAGGAATAAAGAAGGGAAAATGCCTTTGCACTATATGCGGAATTTATATGAAAGTCAATTCCCAGTATATTCTGACTTGAGCGTTAATTACACAAAAGTTTTAGATGCAATGTTGGAAAAAGGAGCCGAACTTAATGCAAAAGATGCTCAAGGTAATACATTATTGCATTTGTCTTGTGGTGACAGAACTCAGGAGCTATATCCCGGTTATATGCATATATATAAGCACGATTTTAATATTCAAAATGATAAAGGGGAAACTCCTGCGCATATATTAGCAAAAAATAACCTTCATTTATTAGAATATATACTAAAATGTAAGCAAGATGTTAATTTAAATATACAAGATAATGAGGGTAATACACCTTTTCATAATGTGTTTCACAAAGATAATATAACGTCTTATACTTGTTATGATTATCCCAAGTTTATCAAATATCTGATTTCTAAAGGTGCAGATCTGCATAAAAAGAATAATAAAGGGGAAACGCCATTTGATTTGGCAATAAAAAATATCGATCATAAAGAAAGACTTGCAATCTTTAAAAAAGTTGTACGTAAGTTTAATTTATAAAGTATTTAAAAAAATTTAGATATTGGATTATTATTTTTGGGATTGATGAATATGCAAAAAATCATTTTACCCAAAGAGGCAATTTTGTGTCTTCATCAATTCCCCGAACAAGAGCATCTCCGTCAAAGGAAAAGATAACAAATTCAACTGCAAAAATCCTTACGCCTGGCATAAGATGCCCACCAAAACACTTACCTTCTCTGTCTGAAGCTACTATGTGAAGGTGACAAAAAGGAGCATCATCTTTTATAGAAACATTTCCTGTGCAGTGAACAATTTCAAAAGGTCCTTTGTCTGAAAGGTTTTCATCAAGAGTTACATATTTTTTTACGTCTTGTTTGTAATATCCCAAACAAAGGTTCTCAACTGCTCCTATGGCACTTACCATTCCTGTTTGAATATTATTCTCACGACAAAAAGTATTTATTTGCTCCAGTAAATCAGCGTTATAATCACCTTTTCCGACAAAAACATCCTTAACGGCATATTTGTTAGCCCACATATAGACTCCTTATGAATTATTTGTAGCTTAGTCAATTATACTACAAATTTCCATCAGCCCAGTCGTAATACTTTTTCTTGGTTGTTTTAACAGTTGTTTTTACAAATTTATTTACGGTAGAAAATGAGTGACCATCCTTGGTCGTAACACCTTCCGTGGGTCGAATTGTTGTATTGATTACATAAGAATCGACGCTTGTGACAGGTTCTGGCGTAATTAAAACATCGCTTACGTTTCGCAGTACGCTTTTTGATACGGCTTGAGAAAATCCCATCATTCCTTTTAAAGAAATGGCATTATGCTCGAAATCTGTTTGAGGTGAATCTATCGTAAAACTTTTTTTGTAAATTCTCTCCCAAAGAATTTCTTCTTCTTGAGGGTCTACAAGTGTTATCAAGGCATTTATTTGATATGAAGGTTTTATCATTGCGGCAGGAATTGCCTCAATTGAGCTATTTGGTTTGAAAATAAATTGTGAAGGATCGAAATCTCCTGAAATAAGCAAGGCTTTATCTGTGTGAAGGATGTCACACATAGTGCGTAATGCCCTGTAATCTATTATGGATTTTGATTTGTAATTTACAATAACTTTTTTAAACTCAGGCTCAAGTTTATTTTGTTTGATTTTGTAATTTAAATTATAAAGAGGCATAGCTCTTAGTTGAGAAGTTTTGTTTGTTGTATTTATTATGTCGCCGCTTATAGTGTTTAAAATTGACGAATAAGTCGATTTATAAGTATTAAAATAACCGAAATCAATAGGCAATACTAAAAGAGTTTCTGTTTTTTTTGAATTAGTATTTTGTTCCTGATAATCGACAAATCCTGTTGTAGTCTTTGCGCTACAAAAATTCGAAATTGTTAAAAAGAATAAAATCAGCGTTAATAAAAACTTTTTCACCACAATATCTCCCCTGAAATTATTTTGCCTTATTTTTTTGTATTACAACTCCTTTTCATGGAGTATATTTTTTATAAAAAAGGCTTGATTTCAAAAAATGTCTATGATAAAACTATAAATACTGACAGGGATTGAGTTCCCGATAGGGGCTATTAGCTCAGGTGGCTAGAGCGCACCCCTGATAAGGGTGAGGTCCCTGGTTCGAGTCCAGGATGGCCCATTTTTGAAAATTTAATATAAATCCCTGGGGGATTAGCTCAGCTGGTAGAGCACCTGCTTTGCAC
>JAEWLZ010000265.1 GCA_023457295.1 Cyanobacteria bacterium OH_PDB_112 | reverse complement strand
ACTCCACCCGCTCAAGAGGCCAACTTAATCTCACGATGACTCTACTGCTTCAAGATCCAGCCATACCAGATTCGGAATACCTCTTGGAAAGGATTCTAGAGGCATGCGAAGAGGCAACGAACGGGTGTGGTGCATTTGCATTCGCATCGGCTGGTGGAGTTCGCCTCCTGATCCAGGACGCAGTATTCCAGTCCTTCCTTTCCCGAGGATCGTTCAACTTGGTTGTTGGATTCGAGTCCTTCACTGACGTCCCCGCTCTGGACGCATTGCTCTCATCTCAGAACGCACATCCTCAACTACAGATTTCCGCATTTATTGGGGATGAACATGACGATCATATCTTCCATCCAAAGGTCTGCTGGTTTGAAGCAGCGTCCGGAGGAATCTTTCTGGTTGGTTCTGGGAACCTTACAGCCGGAGGCCTTCGGGGTAATTGCGAGGCATTCACGCAGCAACAGCTTCGCCCGCGGGAGCTGGTATCGCTACAACGCAACTGGTCATCGTGGCTCCAGTGCCATGAATCTCATTTGCTACCGTTAACGGATGCCCGTGTTCGTGCATGCGCCCAGCAAAACCGTCGCTCGCGTACGAGGAGAACGCGCAGCGTTCTGGGAGAAGATGAGCAAGGAAACATAGTCGTCGGACGCACGACGTCTGACGCGTCGTCGGTGCTCGTCGCAGAAATTCCACGAAGTGGCGATCGATGGAACCAGGCCAATTTCAGCCTTCGAATCTTCAAGGACTTTTTTGGTGCAACGCCTGGCAAGACTCAGCGAATTGTTCTTGTCCACGTGGGAGAGGATGGCGTGGAAGGCCCAACTGAAGTCAGACCGAGTGTTGCAGTCAGCAGTCACAACTATCGGTTCGAGTTGGATGCAGCTTCAGGAGTTCGTTACCCCCAGCAAGGCCGACCGATCGCTGTTTTCGTTCGTATTGGGCGGCGTACTTTCCGCTATCGATTGTGTATGCCCGGCTCTGCGAGCCATCGCGAGGCAGGTCGCATACTTTCCCAAGCAACCGGGATCTCAGCTAGTTCAGTTCGAAGAGTTGCGACTACAGCAGCAGGTCTTCGCGGCTTGGACACGTTACGAACAATCTTCTAGGGCTTTGCCACTCTCAATGACTCGCCATCGCAAACTTGAACTCAGTTGGATCGGAAAGGACTGCGTCCCTAAACTGGAGCCGCGCATCCTTCTGCCCGACGATTCCGTTTCCTATCACGCAAAGCATCGAGTCTCCGATGCCGACATATACTCCAACCGACTCATCTTTGGGGACAATCTCTTAGCCCTTAAAGCGCTTGAGCAGGACCTCACCGGAAAAGTCCGTTGCGTGTATATCGATCCTCCATACAATACGGGCAGCGCTTTTGAGCACTACGATGACGGTGTCGAGCATTCGATCTGGTTGTCGTTGATGAGAGATCGGATCGTGATACTGCACAACCTGTTGGCGAATAATGGATCGCTCTGGATTTCCATAGACGATAACGAGGCGCACTATCTCAAGATTCTGTGTGACGAGGTGTTTGGTCGCTCCAACTTCGTGGCGACGATCATTTGGGAGAAACGCAAATCCCGCGAGAACAGACGCGTGTTCTCCTTCAATCATGACTACATCCTAGTCTACGCGAAGGATCGCGCAGCGTTTGAGGCATTTCGAAATCCAGTGGCTGTAAATCAGGAGGTACTTAGTCGGTACCGGAATCCGGATAACGATCCTCGTGGCCCTTGGCAATCTGTGTCAGCGAACGCGCAGGCTGGACACGCCACCGCGTCGCAGTTCTACAAGCTGACTCTACCATCAGGGCGGGAGATTGATCCACCCAAGGGCAGGTGCTGGTTGTATACGAAGGAGAAGATGAAGACCGAGATAGCCGCTGGGAACATATGGTTCGGCGCGGACGGCGACAATGCACCCAGGCTAAAGAAGTTTCTCCGGGATTCTGCTGAACGCGGGTTAACCCCCGAAACCATTTGGAGCGCGGACGAAGTTGGCACCAACGACAGCGCAAAGAAGGAACTCCTGTCGCTTCTTCCCGACGTGTCGGTTTTCGACAATCCAAAACCCGAAGCTCTGATTAGCATGATTCTGCATATCGCCTCGAATCCTGGCGATATAGTTCTCGATTCATTCGCGGGTTCAGGCACTACAGGCGCCGTCGCACACAAAATGCGACGCCGATGGGTACTGGTCGAATTGGGGGAGCACTGCTACTCGCATATCGTCCCGCGTTTACGAAAGGTTGTCGATGGGACTGACGCTACCGGCGTAACAGGTGCGACGAGTTGGAAAGGCGGAGGAGGATTTCGATTCTATCGCGTCGCTCCTTCGCTTCTCGAAAAGGACAAGTGGGGCAACTGGATCATCAACTCCGCTTTTAATCCCGCCATGCTCGCCGAGGCGGTCTGCAAAGTGGAGGGCTTCACCTATGCTCCGAGCGATTCCATATACTGGCAGCATGGGCGCTCGACCGAGCGCGACTTCATCTATGTCACGACGCAGACGCTCACCCACGAGCAGCTCCAGGCGTTGAGCGACGAGGTCGGCAATGAACGCACACTGCTTGTCATGTGCGCAGCGTTTCGTGGAAAAGCCGAGACGTTCCCGAACCTCACGATCAAGAAGATCCCCAAGGGAGTGCTCACGCGCTGCGAGTATGGGAAGGACGACTACAGCCTGCGAGTAGAGAATCTCCCCAAGGCTCCGCCGCCTTCCGGCCAGCAGTCTTTGTTTGGAGAGGAGGACGGCCAATGAA
>JAEWLZ010000264.1 GCA_023457295.1 Cyanobacteria bacterium OH_PDB_112 | reverse complement strand
AGCAGATTTTGTATTGCTCAAATCCCTTTGAACATATACTTTTTGACCGAAATCATTGTTGCTGCCCGAAATATTGCTAACCATGACAAGACCTTACTTTACTTCCCTTATCTATATAAAAACAAATAACATAGAAAAATTGCATGTTTTTTAGGCATTGTAAAGACATGTTAAACCCTTGTAAGTCAGTTATTTCGGTAAAATGCACCTAAAATTTTAATTTTCTCCTACTAAAGTATGAGATTTATAAGAATATTTCAAAATAAAACCAATTTTGCCGATAAGCCTTGATGAGTATATGTTTTAAATTTTAGGCTTAGAGGAAAATGACACAGCTTTACGCAGGTACAACTTCATATATGCCGTCATCTTATCAGGGTGATTCCCAAAAGAAGCAATCGTCTGCTGCTCCTAAAGCTGCTCATAATATAAATATTTCGCAGATTCTTGTGGATTTCAGAAATACAATCGCATCAATCGGTGCAACTTCTGAAATTGAACAAAAAGTCAATGAATATATTGCGATGGTTGAAACCGAGGCGATGAAAGATTCTCCTCGTAAAGAAACCATAATTACATATTTAAAAACCGCATCAAAGCTTTTGGATGATTATATTTCCGAAACTTTGAAAAAACCTTCAAGTGTTGTCCAGGATTGGATTGATGCATTTTTGCTTCAAGAAGTGGATTATAAAGCGGATGCTGCTAAAGCTGTAATTTCTGCTTCTGCGCAGCTTGAATCCGAAATGGATCCGCAAATGAAAAGACAGCTTGAAAGTCAAGCTCAATTAGATAATAGCGGAACTTCTGCTGTTGCAAATTACAATCAGTATCAAAGTCAAATTCATTCTAAAAAACTCACTCAAACTTCATCTTCTCAGTCGGTGCAAAAACAAGAAAGCACCCCGCCTCCTCAAAGTCAGGAAGAAACACCTAAACCGAAAAAACGCATGAAATTTGCCACTACTGACGGGAAAATAGTTCAGGGTGACCAAGTTATTGGCGAAAAAAAAGCCGATGGTCAAACTGTAATTTATACTCCTGAGGAATCTGCGCAAAAAACATTGGAAACAAAGGAAACCTCAAGAGAAGTTCAAAGTTCTCCTCAACAAGTCAATTTATCTAATAATTCAAAAGAAGAAAATCAAAAAAATAATATTTCAAAAAATTCGCTTGTAAGTAATTTTTATGAACAAGCGCAAAAATATCTCGACAGAGGAGATTCACAAAAGGCTTTGGAGAGTTACAAAAAAACTCTCAAATACGCTAAAAAAACAGGCGATAAGCAATCTCAGGCTTATATTATTCAAGGAATAGGAGAAAGTTATGATGATTTGAATAATCTTGCTCGCGCCGCAAAATGTTTTAACAAAGTAACTCGTATGACAAAAGATGTAAGTTTAAAAGCCACAGGACATAATAGTCTTGGTGAAGTTTATGATGAAGCTGGTAAATTTGAGCTTGCTATGGATCATTATTTTGAGTCGCTTGCTTTAAACGGTGAAGCCGATAATCCTTCATCACAGGCGCAGACCCTAAATAATATCGGCAAAATGCAGACCGGTCGTTATATGTCAAAAGAAGCAATTGATTTTTATAAGCTTGCCTTGGAAATGGCAAAGCAAAAAACACCTGATGTATCTGTTATGGGGGATGTTTTAAGCAATACGGCAGATGCTTTCAAAATGATGAATAAGCCTCAAAGCGCACTTAAATATTACCAAAAGTCTCTTGTTTGTGCTGAAAAATCCAATAATAAAAAAACAGCTGCCGAGGCTTACGAAAAAGCGGGTGATTTGATGCGAGATATGAACAAATCCCAAAAGGCTCAAAGTCTTTATAAGAAAGCCATGCAAGAGGCTTTAAATATTAAAGATACAGAACAGGTGAAATTAATTCGTGAAAAAATGGAAGCTCTGACATCATAAAATCCCGTTCCTGATGTAAAAAATTCGCCTGATAAGAGTTTCTTTGCTAAAATAAAAGCATAGAAAAACGGAGTTTTATAATGGCAAAAATTATAGATAAAAAGGTTCAAAATTATCCTTATTTGGATAAGCCGGTTGAAATTTATACACTTGATAACGGTCATAAAATTGTTATAGCTAATAAAAAAGGCGATTTGGTAAATATTTCGACCTGGGTTAAGACAGGTTCTATCCATGAAAATGACGAAATTACAGGGATTTCACATTTTTTGGAACACCTTATGTTTAAAGGAACGCCGACGCATCCTGCGGGTGAATTTGACAAAATTTTGGAAGCCAAAGGTGCTATTGTAAATGCCGCAACCTGGAAAGATTATACTTTTTATTATGTGACTTTGCCAAAAGGCGACAATTGTGAAGGTTTTGACCTTGTTCTTGATTTGCATGCGGATATGATGCTAAATCCCGTTTTGCCGGATTTCGAGATAGGTCCCATATTCAAGCTTAATGAGGATGCGCCCGAAAAACGTGAAAGATATGTTGTAATAGAAGAAATAAGAATGCGTGAAGATCAGCCTTGGACAAAAGTTTATAATGCTTTGAACAAGTCTATGTATAGTTGCCACCCTTATAGAAGAGATGTTATCGGAACAGCTGATGTTATTTCGCAAATGCCTCGTGATACGATTATGGACTATTACAAAAACTGGTATACTCCTGAAAATATGACAACTATAATTGTCGGAGAATTTGATGGGGATGAAATTATAGAAACTGTTATCGAAAAATTTACTTTCCCTGAGGAGCGTACTTGTAAAAAACCTGTATGGGAGCAAGAAGAACCTCAAACAGAAACCAAGTATGTTGAGAATACTTCCAACATTAACACCGGATTTTTGATTATAGGTTATCATGGCTCAAAAGCATGTAATCTTAAAGATACTATTGCGCTTGATATGATTGGGATTATTTTAGGTGAAGGCAAAAGTTCTCGTTTGCAAAAAAATCTGATAGAAAAGCCTAAAGAACCTATATTTAATATGGTTTGCGCAGATCAGTACCATTTTAAAGACGGAAATACGTTCTTTGTGCAGGCGAATTTTCAGCCAAAACACAAAGAAAAAGCGGTTGATGACTTGAAAAAGCAGGTAGCTTCTTTAGTCGAAATTTCTGAAGCAGAAGTCAAAAAAGCCAAGAAAAAACTCAAAATCCGATTTGCCGATTCTGCCGAAACTGTTTCGGAGATTGGAGAAACAATAGGATATTATTTGACTGTTTGCGAAGATTTGAAATTGTTTTCTGAATATCTTGATATTATGGAAGCAATTACCGCAAAAGATTTGCAAGAAATAGCGAAAATTTATTTGAGCGAGGAAAAAGCAAATATTTCTGTTTTGATGCCGGAAGGGGGCGAAAATGAGTAACTTTGGAAGATATAGCCTAAAAAACGGTATAAATTTAATAATTCAGGAAAATAAAAATACTCCGCGAGTTTCATTAGAGATTTTTATAAAAGCTAATAATGAACTTTCTTTGCTGCCTGGACTTGCCAGTATTACGGCAAGACTTCTGTTGCAGGGTACAAAAACTCGTACACAAGAGGAAATAGCAAGATTCATTGATGAAAACGGCATAGAATTTAGTATTGATGCAAAAAATGATTTTTTACGTATTCACAGTTATTGTTTAAATGAAGATTTTGGGGCGGTACTGGAATTCATTGATGATTTAATCAAAAATTCTGCATTTGAAGCCGTTGAAAAGGAATGTTTGAAGCTTGAAGGTGAAATCACAGCAGAACTTGATTCTCCTCGTTCAAAAGCTGTGGATAATCTTGCTAAAAATATTTTTAAAGACCATCCTTACGGAAGTTCTTATACAGTTGTTTTGGAAAATCTTAAAAATATTACTAAAGAAAAAGTCGTAAACTATTTTCAAAATATATTTGTTCCTCAAAATATAAATCTTGTGGTTGTGGGAGATGTTACTTCCGAAAAAGTTTTATGTGAATTAAACAAATTTTTAGGAGAAATATCCGCAAATCCTTGTCAGCTCAAGCCTTTTGATGTTCCTGTTTTGGCGGAAAATAAAATTGTAACAATCGCTAAAGAAGATGCTCAACAGGCACAGGTCTTACAGGGGTGGATTACTTGCAGTATTAATGATGAAGATTATATTGCCCTGAGTGTTTTGAATACTATTTTGGGTTCTGCTGGCTTAAGTTCAAGACTTTTTGTTGAGCTTCGCGATAAAAAAGGACTCGCATATGTTGTTAGAAGCAGTTTTGATTCCATGAAAACAGCGGGTCTTTTTACAACTTATATTGCGACTGAGCCGAAAAATATTCAAACTTGTCTTGACGGATTTAAAGAAGAAATCGGGAAACTTCAGACAGAGCTTGTGTCTGATAAAGAACTTGAAGATGCTAAAAATAATATTGTCGGTAAACGTAAATTTTTCCATGAGACAAACTCTCAAAAAGCTTATTATTTAGGCTATTTTGAAAATATGGAACTTGGTGCCGAGTTTGATTTTGAGCTTGAGGAAAAAATTCGTGCAGTAACAAAAGAAGACATTATGCGTGTTGCTAATGTCTATCTTTCAGGAAATTCGGTTGTTTCGCTTGTTGCTCCGAAGGAGTTTTTGCCGAAGTAAGGTTTCGTCATTCTGAACGTATGTGAAGCATCTTATTTTCCTTAAGGTACTTTTTATCCAAAAAATACCCAAAAACGTTCGCCTGTTATGAGAGTTCACTTACCACAAGGCGAGATTTATCGATAATATTTGTGATAATTTCTTCCAATCTTTTTCTTTGGTTTATAATAAAAACAGGAATAAATCACAGATAAGGACGAAAAAATGTTGGAAGAAAAAAAAGAATATAAAGACACTTTAAATTTACCTGAAACTACTCTTGCAATGCGTGCAAACGCTGCGGTACGAGAGGTTGAAATCCAAAAATTCTGGGAAGAAATCAGTGTTTATGAAAAAAATATCGCGCAACGTGACAAGAAAAACAAATTCATCCTGCATGACGGTCCTCCGTATTTGAGTTCTGATAAAATTCACATCGGAACAGCCTTGAACAAGATTTTAAAAGATATTTTGATAAAGTATAAATCCCAAAAAGGCTTTTATTCGCCCTATGTTCCCGGGTATGATGCGCATGGTCTTCCGATTGAAAATGCGGTCGTAAAATCTATAAAAGGCGGTCGTGAAGCGGTAACGCCAGTGGAATTGCGCAAGCTTTGTCGTGAATTTGCCGCAAAAAACCTTATCGGACAGGAAGAAAACTTCAAGCGATTGGGAGTTTGGGGTAATTGGGCTGAACCTTATCTTACGATTGCTCCTGAGTTTGAGGCGGAGCAGATAAGAGTTTTTGGAGAAATGTTTGAGAAGGGTTATGTTTATAAGGGGCTAAAACCTGTATACTGGTGCGCTGACTGTGAAACGGCTCTTGCGGAAGCCGAAGTTGAATATGCCGACCATACTTCACACAGCATTTATGTAAGGTTCAAATTTGACCAAGAAGATGCACAAAAAGCTTACGAAAAAGCAGGCATTAAAAGCGAAAAAGACCTATACGCCGTAATCTGGACGACAACTCCTTGGACAATTCCTGCAAACCTTGCGATTGCCCTAAATCCGCACCTTGATTATTCTTTAATCGAAAAAGACGGCGATGTTTATCTTATCGGTACGGATTTGATTGAAATGTTTACTAAAGGAGTTGAGTGGGAAGAAGGACAATTCTCCATTGTTGGAGCGACAAAAGGTGTAGAGCTTGAACTTTTAAACACTTCGCATCCTATTTACGATAGAAAAAGCCCTATAATCTTAGGCGAACATGTCACGACAGAAGCAGGTACAGGATGTGTTCATACAGCACCCGGACATGGTCTTGAAGATTATGAAGTAGGGATGAAATATAAGCTGGATGTGCTTTCGCCATTGAATAATCGCGGCGTTTTCACATCAGAAGCCGGTGAATTTGAAGGAATTCACTACAAAAAAGGAAATATGGCTGTTATTGAAAGACTTACAGAACTAGGCGCTTTGCTTGGTGGCGGTAAGATTGCTCACAGCTATCCGCATTGCTGGAGATGCAAGCACCCTGTTCTTTATCGCGCGACCGCACAGTGGTTTGTAAATGTAGAATCTTTTCGTGAAAAGGCTTTAGAGGCAATTCACAATGTTCAGTGGATTCCAAAATCTGGTGAGCAAAGAATAGGAAATATGGTTGAAAATCGCTCAGATTGGTGTATTTCACGCCAAAGAGCGTGGGGTGTGCCGATACCTGTTTTTTACTGCAAAGACTGTGAAGAAGCTGTTGTAACCCCTGAAACTATTGCAAAAGTTGCTGATATTTTCGCAAAAGAATCTTCAGACGCATGGTGCAAGTACGAAGCGGAAGAGCTTCTTCCCGAAGGGTTTAAGTGTCCAAAGTGTGGCGGAAGCCATTTTACTAAAGAAAAAGATATTATGGATGTCTGGTTTGACTCAGGTGTTACTCACAAAGCTGTTGTAGATGCTAGAAAAGAAGAACTTGGCGGAACTCCGGTTGAACTTTATCTTGAGGGGTCTGATCAGCACCGCGGGTGGTTCCAGTCATCGCTTTTGACAAGTGTTGCAACTAAAGGCGTTGCACCTTATAAAGCTGTTTTGACGCACGGTTTTGTGCTTGATGCCGAAGGCAAAAAAATGAGCAAATCGCTTGGTAATGTTGTTGCTCCGCAAGAAATTATAAAAGTCTACGGAGTAGATGTATTAAGGCTTTGGGCGGCAAGTGTGGACTACACAAATGATGTTAAAATAGGTGACAATATAGTCAAGCAACTTGTTGAAATCTTCAAAAAGATTCGTAATACTGCAAGATTTTTGCTCGGAAATTTATATGATTTTGACCCTGCTTTGGATTATGTAGAATACGATGAACTCAAAGAAATCGACAAATATGCTCTGCACAAGCTTCAAGTCCTTATCGGAAATGTGACAGAGGCGTTTGATAATTATGAATTTTACAAGTATTATCAGTACCTGCAAAACTTTGCGGCAGTTGATTTGAGTGCGTTTTATCTTGATATTATGAAAGACAGGCTGTACACTGCGGGCAAAAAATCGCTTTCGCGTCGTGCTTGTCAGAGTGTTTTATTTGAGATTTTCCAAACGCTTATCAGGCTTCTTGTACCTGTTATGCCACATCAGGCTGAGGACATTTTCTCACATACTCCTGAGTGTCAACGTGGCGGGCTTGAGAGTATTTTGCTTTCTGATTGGTCAAAAGGCAATCCTGGATGGATTGATGAGGCTATCAATGACAAGTGGGATGAAATTTTGAAGGCGAGAGAAATCGTAAACCGTGCGATAGAGCCTCTTCGTATAGACAAAAAAGTTGGAAGTTCACTTGAGGTGGCGGTTTATTTGAAAGTCGACTGTCCTGATATCACAAAAGCTTTTAAAACCGTAGAACAGGAGCTTTCAAGTATTTTTATCACTTCTCAGGCATTTATTTTGGACGGAAATGAGCCTGATGGTGTTTTGAATTCTCATGAAGAAGGTATTTTTAAGGTTTATGTGACAGAAGCCCTCGGCGAAAAATGCGACCGATGCTGGAAGTATCGCCCTCTTGGCGTGGATGCGGATAATCCTACTATTTGCAAAGAGTGCCTCGAGGCGCTGTAATTGATGCTTATGTTAGTAGATTTTTAATTTTTGGCATTAGAATAGCATTTTCTACATAAATATGTTCATGTAAATCATCTTCCATTGCTTTTAAATTTTCATACATTTGTTTGAATTTTTCACAAGCGTATTCAGGGGCTTCATATTCATTGGTAAAACTTCTCATTTGAGCCAATAATTTTTTTGTTTTATCGTGGTCTTCGTATAAAGAAGTTATTTTTGAAATAACATCTTCCTTAGATATTTTTTTCTTTTTACGAGGGTGTTTTTCAACTTCTTTTACAATTGCAAATAAGTCATACTCTTCATTCTCAAGATGATTTTCAAGACTGTTTTTGATTGTTCCAAAGATTTTCTTTAATCCCAAAAGAAATTCACCGTGTTTTTTACCATGAATTTTTATAATGGAATCTAAAAGCATATCAGTTGAAGGCAGTTTTTCCCATAAAAAAGCATGGTGAGTCTTTTCTATATAAGAAATAATTTCACTTAAAGATTTATTTTCTAAAGAATGTGATTTTTGGAAAATTTTTTCGTTTAATGAAAAAACCAAGTCGTCTAATTTAATATTTTTTTCTTTTGCAATTTCAGGGATATTTCCTTTTGCAAAATTTTCATAATTTATGCCAAATAGCTCAAAAACATCTTTAGTTTCAGGAAATTCTTCAATAAAATTTTCAAGATTTTTATTAAGGTTTAAATTCTTTTGTTTCATAAATATATTCCTTATATTTTAATATATTAAACTTATAAATAACTCATTTTTGTTGTTAAATACAACCCACATTTGTTTATTTTTTTGTTTAAAAATTGTCCAAAAGTATACAATGTTATATAGTAAAATTCGATTTCGCCGCGCAGCAGGTCAAAACCGTAATATCATACACACCATGCCGCTTTAGTTCTGATATCAGTTCACAAACCGAAGTTCCCGAGGTGCAGATGTCATCGATAATAAGAACAGGACGACCGGAATAATTCTCGCCTATGTATTCAAAAGCTCCTGAAAGGGCGGCTTCGCGCTCTTTTTTATTGAGTTTATACAGAGGGGGTGTATTTTTTATGCGTCGTATGAGTTTTGTATTTATTTCGTACCCAAAGTGTTTTGCAAATTCCCTTGCTATTATTTCTGACTGATTATAGCGTCTTTTCTTTTCACGCAGTTTAAAAAGAGGCATCGGGATGACTTCGTAGCCAAATTCTTTATCAACTTTATCCCAAAAATTCTTAAGAACCATGCCCGCCTGACGAGCGAGGTCTTTTTTGTTGTGATATTTTATGGCTCGGATGAGTTTTTGCATTTCATTTGAGTATTCCGTAGCACAGTAAATTTTGTGAACACCACATTCCTTAAAAGGTTTGGGCGGATTGAGAATAATTTGCGAAAAACAGTCTTCGCACATAATTTCAGCTCCTGATACTTTTTTGCAAAAATAACAGCGCTTTTTGTATATCCAGTCTAGCAATTGTCTAAGTATGTCAAGCATAGTAAAAAAATAACATGGATGAATTTGAAAAGCTAACAGATATAAAAACGGTTTCAGAGGAAATTTTTTCAGTTTCCCAATATCTTGATATTTCAAGGTTGCCTGATATTTTTGATTTTACGGGAAGTGATACTTTGCCGGTAATTGATACTGAAGGCAAAATGGTGGGTATAGTATCAGAGTTTGATCTTGCAAAAGTTGCAAAACGTCTTAGTCTTGATAAAGAAAGCCATTGTTCCAAAATAATTGTTGAAGACATTATGACTCGTGATGTTTGGATAGAAAAAGAAGGTACGGATATTTTGGCTCTTTTTGATAAGCTTGAACAAATGCATACAAGATTTATACCGATTGTGGATAATGATAATGTTTATACAGGAAGATGCATAACAAGAACTAAGCTGATAAATTTTTTAACCCGTAAAATAAAACCCAGAACAATAGCAGGGGTTTCTACGCCTTTGGGAATATATCTGACGGACGGATTACATCAAGTCGGGGCAAAAAATTTGGGATTAATTTTTAATGGGGTTGTTTTTGCAATTTTTGTGCTTTTTTCAGAATTTTCCACAATTGGAATTCATAATGACTTAATAAGTTCTGTATTGAAAGTTCTTATATTTTTGACTCTTTTTAAGATTTCTCCTTTATCACAAATTCATTCCGCTGAACATAAAGTTATAAATGCCATAGAAAAAGGATTACCTCTAACTTTTGAAACTGTAAAAATGCAATCGGGGATTCATAAAAGATGCGGGACGAATTTATTGGTGTTATTTTTGGGAATAGCTTTTGTATTTTATGTAACAAATGCGATTATTCCTAAAATTTGGATATTAAGATTTCTAATTTCTTTTGTGTTATTACTTGCGCTTTTTAGTTATTGGAAGCAAATCGGTTGTAAAGTTCAGCGACTTTTTACTACACGTGAACCCAGTGATACTCAACTTAAAAAAGCGATAGAAGTTGGAGAAGAATTATTGAATGTTTATAAAAAAGAGCCAAAAGATAAGGATATAAATCTATTGAGTTTGATTTATACATCAGGGACTTTGCAGATAATAATCAGTTTTCTTTTGTTTTTTAACATTTTAAGCGTATGTCTTTATAGTATGTTAAAATAAAAAAGGAATTTTTAAGAGGATTTAAAAAATGTCTATTATAATAATGATTTTGCTTATTAGTGTATTAATTATAGTGCATGAATTAGGGCATTTTCTTGCGGCAAAGTCTATCGGAATAAACCCTGAAAGGTTTGGAATAGGTTTGCCTTTAGGACCTACTTTATACGAAAAAAAATTCGGAGAAACGATATTTTGTATTCATGCGTTTTTATTGGGCGGATATGTTTCTTTTTTAGAAGATAATCCTGAAAATCAAGTTTCTCCAGATGATCCTAACAGGCTTGATAATAAATCAATTTTGCAAAGAATGTGGGTTGTATCAGCCGGAGTGCTTTCAAATGCTGTATTTGCGCTTATTCTTGTTATATTTGTCGCTTTTGCTTCAGGCGGATTGCCTGTGGGTAAATACAACATAATAATTGAAGATTTATATATGCAAAATTCGCTTCAGGCAAAAGATGCGGGGATTTTACCGAAAGATAAAATATATAAATTCGAAAATGTTGAAATTCAAAATCCTGCGGTTTTTATGGCACTTTTACAGGAAAATAAAGAAGCTAATTCAAAGGTTCAGCAAACAAATGTAAATGATGTTTTAGCTAAGCTTTACAAGCTTAATCCTAAATTGAAAGATTTTCCGAAAAGTAAAATTTTGCCATCTAAAACAGTAATAATTTTGCCTGATAAAATTGACGAAAAACCAATGGTTTCTGATACTTTAAGCAAAATGCATAAAGGGAAAGTCGATAAATCGGTATATTCTCTTACAAGCTTGGAAGAAAAGCTAAGAGATAAGATTTATAATAAAAAAACATACAAAACCGAAGATAAAGTGACTCTTGAAAATATCGCAAACGCGGCAGCAGATTACAAACAGCCAATAAAAATCACTGTAATCCGAAATAATAAAGAAGTCGTTTTTTCTCAAATTTACCCTAACAAAGAAGGTGTTATTGGCGTTAAACTCTTTATTCAAGAAGTTTCAGAGCCTACAACTTCTGTAAAAAGCGGGCTTTTGAATTCTTGGAATTATTTAGCTTTAAATACAGTAATGATGCTTAAGGGTCTTGCAAGCATTTTTACGGGTAAAGTTCCGGTTGATGAACTTCACGGTATTATTGCAATTGCAAAAGTTGGCGGAGATATCATTCAGTATCAAGGACTTTGGAAAGGTGTTTTGCTGACTGCTATAATCAGTATGAACCTTGCTATAATCAATTTCTTGCCAATCCCGGCACTTGACGGGGGTTATATTTTCTTTCTTTTGATAGAAGCGATTACAGGCAAAAAAGTTAATCCTGATGCGCAGGAAAAAATCATGAAATATGGATTTTTAATCCTTATTGTACTTATGTTTTTCGTGATTTTTAATGATATTTTTGCTCTTGTGACAAATAAGTTTTAAGAATATATTTTCGATTAGCTTCTTATGGTTTAAATATTACCATCGGCAATTTTTTATATGTTTTTCTATTTCATCTACTGAAGCGCCATTTCTTACTAATCTTTCAACATCATGAGAAACTTGTTTTCCGTCATAATTTCTTATTTCTTTTAGTTTGTCACTATTATAGGTGTTTTTAGCATCTATATCTTGAGGACGTTTGCCAAAGTATACATTTGGTCTTGATAAATTTAAATTTGCTCGCATTTTTTAATCCTTTCATTAATTTGAATCTTTAAAAAACTTGTGCATGTTTAAAGTTGTCTCAAGAAAAAAAATGCTATTAAAATTTATAAAAAAAATGGTAAATTTAAATAATACTTGTCTTGCAAGGTTTTTACTTTTAAATTTGTTTTTACAATTCTTAAAATTTAATAAAATAATCTCAAATTAATACATCTTTATAATTTCACGAACAGCATCAATTGTTTTTTGAGCGTCTTCAGCGGCTCGTTTTGAGCCTTCCCGTATGATTTGATGTACATAGTCGGTATTTTGTTCAAGTTCTTTGCGTTTGGCTCTGATTGGGCGGAAATACTCATTAACCATAGCCGCCAATTGTCTTTTGCAATCAGCGCAACCTCTTGTGGCTCCTTCACATTCGGATTTGACATTAGCACATGTGACTTCGTCAGCAAAAATTTCATAATAAGGATAAATAACTTCGCAATTTTCGACTTTTCCGGGGTCATCTCGACGCATACGGTTGCGGTCTGTTATGCCTTTCATGATTTTTTTTGTTGTTGTGTCCTCATCATCAGAAATTTTTATGTCATTTTCAAAAGATTTACCCATCTTTTGTCCGTCTATGCCTTTAAGCATAGGTATTTGAGTAAGCTTTGGATGTGCCTCATGGAAAAAGTCCGTTTTGTATATATGATTGAATCTTCTTGTAACATCGCGTGTCATTTCAATATGCGCGACTTGGTCAATGCCTACAGGCACAAGGTCTGCGTTGAAAATCATAATATCCGCGCTTTGAAGTACAGGATAACCAAGAAGTCCGTAGGAAATTTCGATATTTTTATCCGCATCATCACCGCGCATCGCCTTTACCATATCTTTGAGCGTCGGGTCGCGTTCCACCCAGTTTTGAGGCGTAATCATGCTCAAATATATATGCAGTTCAGCGGTTTGAGGTATCAAAGACTGCACATAGACATGTGATTTTTCAGGGTCGATTCCGCAGGCAAGCCAATCAAGCACAACGTCAAAAACATTTTGACGAAGTTCCGTTGTCTGGTCGTATTTGGTCGTAAGCGCATGCCAATCAGCCACAGCAAAGTAGCAGTCATATTCATCTTGCAAAGCAACCCAATTTTTTAAAACTCCCAAATAGTGACCTATGTGGAGCTTGCCTGTAGGGCGCATTCCTGACATTATACGCTTTTTTTGAGCCATATTATTACCTAGTTTCTGAGTTTTTCTTCCAATTTTTCAAGTCTTGTAATCAAGTCTTTGTTTTTGAGGACAAAATCCTTGCCGCGAGCTTCGATTGCAAGTCTGAATATTTCAGGCAAATTAACGCCCTTACCTTTTTTCAGTTGTTCAAAATAAAAGTCTTCAAAATTATCGGGAATTCTCAATGACCAGTTTTGATCACCGGATGTACCGGGCTTGTTATAAACATCATAAATTCCAAAAAAATCTGTAAAGAAAAGTTGAATATTTTCCGCTTTTGATACAAAAATTTCGTATAATTTGGTTTTTCTTAAATAATCCGCATCTTTAGTTAGACGAGCAATCATTTCTTCTTTTTGGAATTCTCTTTCTTTTGGAAGTAAATCTTCAACAAGATTTTGTGCGTGAAGATAAGCTTCATGGGTATTTACGGTTTTATCAGCCCACATCGCAATTGGTTCATTATCATGTGTTCCGACCATTGCCCAACAATTTTCGGTTATATTTTTGCATCTGTAAGGATGTTGAGGTTTTTCGGGAACAACAAACTGTGTAAGCCTCATTCCCAAAAGCCCGTATTCTTTCATAACCTGTTCAACTGGATATGTGACTGTGCCTAGGTCTTCGCAAATGATTTCATTCTTTGAAAGACCTTCTTCTTTTGCCGCTGAAATTACAATTTTTTCAATTAGCATACCGTATTTTTTTATTTGTTCTTTATTAAGAGTTTTAACTCTGTGTTCTTTATCGGATTCAAGTTCAAAATCAAGATCTTCCATTTTTGCTATGGCATACTTTGAAAGCTCGGGATGTTCGGGTGATGAAAATAATCTTCCTGCGCCTTCTTCCGGCTTAGGTAAAGCACCTTTTTTGTATACCCAAGGGTCGATAAGTCCGACAAGATGGTCTATTCTGACACCGCCTGGGTTTTCTCTGAACATTTTTTTATAAAGAGCTTTTAAAAGTTTTCCGCCTTCAGATAAAGAACCGTCTTCGTGGAAAGTTTTTTCAGGGTCTAAAATAGGGAAACCCCAAGCTTGACCGTCAAGCGAAAAATAGTCAGGAGGACAGCCTAGGAACCATCCCTCTAGGAAAAAGTGCTGATATGCCCAAACATCTCTATCAGAGAAAGCTACTTGTCTGTCAGCAATCATTCTGATACCGTTGCTTTCGGCATATTCAAGCATTTCATTTTTTTGAGCATCGATTAAATACTGACAAAAGCTGTAAAATTCGATTACTTCGGCGAATTCTTTTTTAATTTGAGAAAGGCGTTCTTTGGCTTTTTCTTCTTCTTCTTTTGTTCTTGCGTTGTAAAGGTTTTTATCAACTTCATCTGTCCATAAAGGCCAATAATCATTACCATGCTTCATTGAAAGAGCTTCATAAACAGCATCTTTTTCAAGCCAATTTTGATTTTCTTTTTTATATTTTTGTAATTCTTTTTCGATTTTTTCAATAATTTTTTTATCTTCTGGACTTAAAGAATTTTTTGTTCCCAATTTTTTTTCAAAGTTGTAAAAAGCTTCTTTTAGAGCTTCTTCTTGTTTTTTGAAAATGTAACCGTAAGCAACTTTTGGCTCATGCTTATTAGGATTATTTTCGATAATATCATTCAAAGTTTCGATAGAAAGGATATTTGCCCACTCAGAACTTACAAGAGGATTTAAATCGATAAATAAAGGATTATTGGAGAAAATAGTTCCTGTATAAGGAGAAGAATCTATGGCTTTTGTTTTACCTGCAGGACCTAATTGAATATTGTTAAAAATTCCGCGGGAAAAATTTACTAAAGCTGTTGCTCCGGCAGAAACAGGAGAGCCTATGCCTGTGTTTAAACCTTCTTGTGAAGGAAAACTTGCTCCATGGGCAATGAGTGCAAAATTCTTTTTGCCCAAAGCTTTTAGAACTTCATTCGTAATTTCTTTTAGTTCTTCTAATTTTTCTTGAGTTACTGCTTCTATTGTTTTTTCCATAAAAAAAATTCCTTACCGACTACTTAGGTTTCTCCTGATGAAAAATTTCTTTATTTAAAGAAATTAAGCCATAT
>JAEWLZ010000263.1 GCA_023457295.1 Cyanobacteria bacterium OH_PDB_112 | reverse complement strand
TCCTGAGGGTGCTTTGCAAATAATAGACGGCAAAGCAAGACTTGTGAGCGACTTGTTCTGTGACGGTTTGGGCGCTTGCATAAAAGCCTGTCCTCAAAACGCAATGACAACAGAAGAAAGAGAAGCTGAGCCTTATGATGAATATAAAGTTATGGATAATGTTTCCAAAGGCGGTAAAAATGTCATAAAAGCACATTTGAAGCATCTAAAAGAGCACGGTGAAAATAAATTATTTGAACAAGCCATAGATTATTTGAATAAAAATGACTTGGAAATACCTGTTCTTGATGAAGCTAAACTTCCATGCGGATGTCCAGGAACAATGCAAAAAGATTTGCGAACTGAGGCGCATAAGTTGGAATCCGAAAATCTTCCAACACAATCACAACTCGCTAATTGGCCTATACAACTTAAGCTTTTAAATGTTAATGCTCCATATTTGCATAATGCTGATTTGCTTATTGCCGCTGATTGTACTGCTTTTTCTTATCCGAATTTTCATAATAAATTTTTAAAAAATAAAATATTGATTATGCTTTGTCCAAAATTGGACAGTGATATTGATTCTTATATAGAAAAATTAGCTGATATATTTAAAAATCAAAATATACAATCGGTGACAATCGTACATATGGAAGTACCTTGTTGCGGAGGGGTGGAAATAATTGTAAAAGAAGCCCTTGGAAAAGCTCAAAAAACTATGATTGTTAAAGATTACACAATATCTATAAGTGGTGAAATATTATAGTCCTATGCCAGCTCCAAAGAGAGCAAAATCATATTTTACAGGGTCACTTGCGTCGAATTCGCGAAGTTTTTGGGTTATTTCAAAAGCACTTTGCCAGTCATTAGCTTTTCTATCCAAAATCCCTAATTTTCTTGATACTTTTGCGACATGAACATCAAGAGGGATAATAAGTTTCGATGAGTCAACACCATGCCATACTCCCAAATCAACAGGAGGCTTGCG
Source organism: Cyanobacteria bacterium OH_PDB_112 (assembly GCA_023457295.1). Lineage (GTDB taxonomy): Bacteria > Cyanobacteriota > Vampirovibrionia > Gastranaerophilales > CAJFVJ01 > JAEWLZ01. Next base: position 6,724 of record JAEWLZ010000263.1, on the reverse strand, counting down.
AATCATCCACTTAAGGAACAAGTTTAGTCTTTTGCATGCGGATTTTTTACTGGGACAGGGTAAAAGGTAATTGTCACAGGTTAAAATTTCTCCCACAAAACCGGTAAGACCTTCTTTCACAGAGTCATGATTTTTTGAATAGTATTTTAAAAAAAGCTCTTCCAGTGAACTGTGTTCTTTTAAGACATTTGAAATGCCTTCTATTAAGTCTGCGATATTTTCTCCGTTAATATATCGATATTTAAAACTTTTAAATAATACACGTTCTTTTTTGGTGTAGTTTTGGATAAAATTATACGGTTCATTTTCTATAATTGTGTGTATTTTTTCAACAGCTTCAATGATTTTTTCTCTTTTGCCAAAAGCTAAAGAAGAAGCTATAAGAGCAGATATTTCAATATCCTGTTTTTGATTATAGCGATGCGGGAATTGAATGGGGTCATTAACTATAAAATCAGCTGTTTCATAGCTTAAAACAAGATTTTCAAGGTATTTCTTTAATTCTGTTTGAGTCATCTTTTTCCCTTAAAAAAATTCAAAATAAGTTCTTGGCATTCATTTTCCATTATCCCGCCTCTGACTTCTGTTTTTGAATTTATAATTTCTCTCATATCTATTTTTGAGCCAAAAGCCCCGTAATTTGCGTCATAAGCTCCAAATACAACAGTTTTTATTTTTGATTGTAGAATAAGTGCGGCACACATAGGGCAAGGTTCTAATGTTACATACAATATAGCATCATTTAATCTCCAGTTTTTTATTATTTGGGCTGCTTCATCTATAACTATCATTTCGGCGTGCGCACTGGGTTTATTTATGGCTTCTCTTTTGTTTGAAGCTTTTGCAATTACTTTGTTATCTATTACTATTACAGCACCGACAGGAACATCATTCCCGGAGTTTTGGGCTTCTTCAATAGCGATTCGCATAAATTTTTGGGATTTTTCCATTTTACTTAACCTTTGGAAGAGTAAATGTAACCCTGAAATTATTGTTAGAAGTTAATTTTATAGTTCCATCCATTTTCTCGATTAATCCTTTTACGATAAATAGTCCTAATCCTGTGCCTCTTGTGGTTCTTGTGGTAGAAGAATCAAGTCTTACGAATTTTTCAAAAAGGGTTTTAAGTTTTTTGGGTTCTATGGTTTTACTTTCATTTTCTATTGAAATTTCAATGTCACTCGCAAGTTCTTTTATATGTATTTTAATCTCAGAATCAGAGTATTTCAGTGCATTTTCAATTAAATTTATAAAAATTTGTTCAACTCTGTCGGGATCTGCCCATACATTACTTAAGTTGTTCGGAATACTTAAATCAAAATGCCTCTCTGTGCTGTGTCCTACCGATAAAAGAATTCTGTCTATAATTTCTTTAATGTTTATTTCTTGAAGGAAAATTTTTATTGACTCAGTTTCGATATCAGGAATTACAAGCAAATCTTCAACCATTCTTTCCAATCTTTCGGTTTGGCGTTTTATTATTTTTAGAGATTCTTGCTGAAGTTCTTTATCTATAACCACATCTTGTCTTAAGAGTCTTGAAGTATAACCTTTTATACTCATAAGCGGTGTTCGGAACTCATGACTTACTGTATCTATAAGATTTGACTTGAAATTATCCAATTGTTTTAATCTTTGGTTGTTTTTTTTCAATTCTTTATAAGTTGTTTTTATTTTTTCTACCATTTTGTTGAATTCTTTTGATAAGAAAATTATCTCATTCGGAGTGGTGAAATTGACAATAGGACGGACTTTTCTGTTGTAATTACCTTCTGCTACGGCGTTTATTGCTTTAAAAAGTTGTCTTATATTTGTATAAAGATAAAGTAAATAAATCAGGCACAAAAAGATAATAATTCCTGCTGTGACTGTCAAAATCGAAATTATTTTGTAGCGAGCTATATTTATGCTGTATTTTGAAAGAACTTTAGGGGTCGTTACGATTATTTTCCAGTTAGTTTCTTTCATTTTTATTACAATATTGGGCTCATTTTTTTTGAAGTAAAAAAGTTCAGCCTTTCCGTTTTTTAGACTCTCCGGAAGTTTTGTCAAAAGTTTATTGACTACTTCTTGAGAATAATCTTTAGGGATAATCACATGATTATTTGCGTCTAAAATATAAATTTTACGTTCAATACCGGCAAAATCTTTTTTAGTTTCATTCTCAAGTATTTCTGCATTTATTTTTATTTCTATATATTTTTTATAATCAGTTTTATAGATAAGACTAAGTATATTTTTTTTATCCTCATAATTTATAATAGATGTCTTTTGTTTTTGTTTTTTATTTGAGGGGTTTGAATTTAATATTTTTATAGAAAGAATTTCAGGGTATCGAGCTGTTATTTCTTTGACATAAGGCGATATATTCCGCTTGTATTTTGCCATATCGGCAATATTTTTGGCTATTTGTTCTTTGGTTTCAATTTCATTCTCAAAATATAAATTTACACTATTAGCGCTTAAAAAAGCCGAGCTTACGAGCTCTCGTCTTACTGCTTGCTGATTAACATTCGTTATTATTGCGGTACTTATTCCCAAAGGAATTAAAACAGCAACAATTACAACTATAACCATCTGTTCTGCTATTTTTAACCGTCTTTTAAGAGTTTTCATGATTCACCGAACGGAGTAAGTTTGTACCCTATATTTGTTATTGTATGAAGATATTTGGGCATTTTAGGATTGGGTTCTATTTTGTGGCGAAGCCCGCCGACATGAACACGTAACATCCGCACATCTTCATCTGCGTCATACCCCCAAACTTCATTTAAAAGAGTACTCAAAGTTACAGGTTGATTTATATGCTGCATAAGACAGAATAAGATTTCAAATTCTGTTGGGGTAAGTTTTTTTATTTCACTGTTTACTATTGCTTCAAGCGAGTCGGGAAGAAGTTTTATCTCTCCAGCATCTGTAATTTCGGTTTCTGTTTCGGGCTTATTATTTCGCCTCAAAAGAGCCCTTACTCTCACTAAAAGTTCTTGTATATCGAAAGGTTTTACCAGATAATCATCGGCTCCTGTTTCAAAACCTGTAATTTTATCCTCAATGGCACCTTTGGCGGTAAGAAGCAAAATAGGAATTTCTTTGTTTACTTTTCGGATATTTTTGCAAACTTCAAAGCCGTCCATTTTGGGCATCATAACATCTAGAAGAATCATATCATATGCGTTTTTTAGTGCCATAGAAAGACCTTCTTGTCCATCTATGGCAGTGTCTACCGCATAACCGCTCATTTGAAGGTCAACTTTCAAAAATTCTCTTATTTCTTTATCATCATCAACTATTAAAAGTCTACTCATAGGTTTTCTCCCGAGAGTTATTTTCTCATGATTTTTTGTGTTGGACAAGTTTATAATTTTTGGTAGGATTAAAGAAAAAAAGGAGTTTTTATATGGAATTGAAAAAGGTTAAGTTAAATAATTTTGAATTTGGCGGAGATAAACTGGTAATAATGGCAGGACCTTGCGCTATTGAAAGTCGTGATATAGTATTTCAAACTGTTGAAGGTCTTAAAAAAATCACTTCAGAACTTGGCTTACCTTTTATATTTAAAGCTTCTTATGACAAGGCAAATCGTACTTCGATAGAGTCTTTTCGCGGTCCGGGACTTGAAGAAGGGCTAAAAATTTTACAGGAAGTCAAAGAAAGTTTTGAAGTTCCTATTTTGACAGATATTCATACTCCCTGCGAAGCCGAAAAAGTGGGAGAAGTTGTAGATGTTATTCAAATACCTGCTTTTTTGTCACGCCAAACGGATATTTTGGTGGAAGCCGCAAAAACGGGTAAAATTGTAAATATCAAAAAAGGTCAATTTTTGTCACCGGAACAGGTGTTTTTGTCAGCTCAAAAAGTTGCAAAATCAGGTAATGACCAAATTTTGATTACAGAAAGAGGAAGTTCATTCGGCTACGGAAACCTTGTTGTAGATATGCGTTCAATTTATCTTGTTCAGCAAGAAGGTTATCCTGTTGTCTTTGATGCGACACATAGTGTTCAACTTCCAGGTGGCGGCGGAAATTGCTCATCAGGTGACAGAAGATTTGTTGAACCCCTTTCTAATGCAGCGGTAGCCGCAGGCGCGGGAACATTGTTTTTTGAAGTGCATCCTGACCCAGATAAGGCACTTTGCGACGGTCCAAACATGATTAAGTTATCGGATGCGAAAAGAATTTTTGCCAAAAATAAAGATATTTTTGAAGCATTAAGAAAATAAATTTAATAAATTGTAAAGACTTTTTAATAATCCTAAAACCACTTATATAGTGGTTTTTTAGGTATGTAGTATATATTTTGTAAACAAATTTTAAACAATTTAAAATCAAAAAAGCAATTTTTTATGCGCGATTGTTTTTATATAAACATAAGATACGAAAAACGGATTAAGACAAATACCACATTGTTCCATAGGGATGCAACAAGAGGAGATAAGAGCAGAAAAAAGTTTTTCAAATTTAAATTTAGTTTGTAGTTGCTATAAACTAACTGCTGAATAAGCAAAAAACATAAAATAAGTTTTGTAAAGATTTTACAAAATTATGAAATCAGAGAGAAGATATAGTTTTTATTTTAAATAAGGGATTATTTTTGGCGATTTAATTTGCCTACAATTTTACGGATAAAATTTCAGAGGAGACAGTAAGAATGAAAATTTCAGGGATTAATTTTGGTTCATTGACTAATAAGCCGGCAGCGCTTAAATTAAATTTATCAGAAAGAGCTAAAGCATATGTATCTGAGGCTTCTAAAACACAAACAAACGCTCCGATAGAAGATTCTTTTATAATCTCGTCTGAAGCTAGACAAAAATTGCAAGCATACCAAAATGAAATAAAATCTGCTGATAATATGGCATATAAGGCTAAAGAAAAGTCACTTGCTGATGCTAATGCTCCTGTTCAGCTCGCAAAATATATGAGCCAAGAAGCTCCTATGCCTGCAAAACCTGGTAAAGTAGCTGAATTAAGACAAAAATTTACTTCTAATACACAAGTAGCTGAAAAAAGCAGTTACCAAGAAGGTGCTGAATCAGGCGTACAAAATTTAATCGATAACGGCGCTCCTGTTCAATTGGCAAAATTTATGAACCAAAAAGCAGAAATGCCTCAAAAACCTGTTGCACCAACATCAAATAATTTCGCTAATAAATTGCCTGAAGAAGAAATTAGCGGTTTCCCAAAAGGAAATGAGGCAGTAGCTTAAGAGAATAGCTTAAAGATTTCAAATTACAATTCTTATTCTCTCTCATCTCTCTTTATTACAAAAGTATTTTGTGCTACTTTCTAGATATGTTCACAGGACTTGTCGAAGAAGTAACCAAAATTCAAGTCCTTGCCACCACTTCAAACGGAGCAAGGCTTTTTTTTATGTGTGAAAAAATCCTCGATGATTTGTCTATCGGTGACAGTGTAGCTGTGAATGGTGTTTGCCTTACAGTAACCGAAATTGACGGTAAAAAAGTAGGGTTTGATGTGTCAAAAGAAACTCTTTCTCTTACACATTTCAAGCAAGGAGATGTTATTAACCTTGAGCGAGCAATGTCTGCAAATGGTCGTTTCGGAGGGCATATAGTATCAGGGCATATTGACGGAACCGGCAAATTTATCAAAAAAGAATTTGACGGTATGTCATATGTTATGACCTTTGAAGCCCCGAGAGAAATTTCACGCTATATAATAAAAAAAGGCTCAATTTGTATTAACGGAATCAGCTTAACAATTGCAAAAATTGACGGAAATATTTTCAATGTTGCAATAATCCCTCATACCTTTGAAAATACCAATTTGAAATCCCTCCAAAACGGTGACTTTGTAAACTTGGAGGCAGATATGATAGCCAAATATATTGAAAAATTTACCGCTTCGTCAGATAATTCAGGTATGACAGAAAGTTTTCTGAGGGAGAACGGATTTTGAAATTTAATACCATAGAAGAAGCGATACAGGACATAAAAGAAGGCAAATTTGTTATCGTTGCGGACGATGAAGACCGTGAAAACGAAGGCGACCTTATTTGCGCGGCGGAGCTTATTACTCCTGATATGGTAAATTTTATGACAAAAGAATGCCGAGGGTTGATTTGTCTTTCTTTAACTCCTGAGCGTGCGAATGAACTTGACCTTGCTCCGATGACTGATAATAATACCGATGTTAAAGGAACGGCTTTTACAATAAGTATTGATGCTGATCCAAAATTCGGCGTTACAACAGGTATAAGCGCATCTGACAGGGCAACTACGATAAAAATTTCAACGGAAAGTCGCACTCAAGCATCAGATTTTAGACGTCCGGGGCATATTTTTCCTCTTATAGCCAAAAAAGGCGGAGTTTTGCAAAGAGTTGGGCATACAGAAGCGGGTGTTGACCTTGCAAGGCTTGCGGGTCTTAATCCTTCGGGTGTGATTTGTGAAATAATGAATGAAGACGGTACAATGGCTCGTCGCGATGATTTATTCAAATTTGCCGAAAAACATAATCTAAAATTCATCACTGTATCGCAGCTTATAGCTTACAGGGTTCAAAAAGAGCGTTTTGTTGAAAGAGTTGTTCAGGCAAAGTTGCCGACAAAGTTTGGTGAATTTGAAATTTATGGGTATCTCAATACTCTTGATAATACAGAGCATGTGGCTATTGTTAAAGGTATGAATGAAGGCAGGCGCGAAAATGGTGAAATCCCTTATGTAAGGATGCATTCTGAGTGTTTGACGGGAGATATTTTTCAC